>NZ_FOWB01000008.1:0-114474 GCF_900115355.1 Pseudobutyrivibrio sp. JW11
GAAGTAATGAGTTTCACTGCCTATATCGCATCCAAGTATAAGCATATCCTCTGTAATAAATGAAAGTTTTTCATTCTTACGAAACTTACCTTTAGTCTCTAGTTCTCTCCAAGTATGAGCCTTAAACCCTTTTCTAAGAACTTCTGCTTTTTCAATTACTTCCTGCTTTTCAAAAATGTTTACAACCTTCGCTTGATTTTTCTTGTTTCTGCCTTTAATATTCATTGTATGTACCTCATGTATGTTTAGATTTTTTACCAACGGTCAGGTCAGTAATAATCTAAATTTACTTGAGGTATTTTCTTTAGTCAATTCTTAGGTGCGTTTAAAGTATACAGGAAGCTATATAATTCTTTTAGCCTGAATTCTTTATTAAGCTCTACTAGCAAGTCGAATGGATCCTCTCCATATGGCGCCACATAAACATTGTTCATTGCTTCTTCGTAATTACGATAATTATCACGGTAGTAATCGTGCTCGAAGAGGCCCATGCCATTGTCAAAAACAAGTGGCACGGTGTATTCACCCGTTAGGGAATTAAAGAACAATCCAAAGTTTCGAGTATGCCTGTCTACATTTCCAACCAAACAATCAATAACCGCCAGATCAATCATGTATTTTTCTGCGGATTCGTATGGGATATCCCCTATTTTTGATAACTGGCTGGCGCACCACTTTAACTTTTCAATGGCGTCTAATTTGTAGAAATAATCTTCCTTGGTAGAAAGATTGGCTGTTTCTAACAATGATTCGAATGACAAAAATGTAAAGCCATCCAACTCGAAATTCTGCGAATATACTGCATCGAACTTTCTGCCTCCGTATGCAAAAATACAATGCTTTTGCTGAACGCATGGAATTCCAAGCTGATTTGCAATATCTGATGCGATTATTTCAACATCCCAATCCTGCATGTGAAATCCGGCCATGATAGCCTGCGATTTTACAAAGTATCTGTGGTCAGATGTGAGTGCCTTCATTTGGAAACCATCAGTATCTGTCCTTGTTAGCAAGATGTCTTTCTTCGTAAATGCGAATTCCGGGATTGAATCATCAGACTCAATTTGTAGCTCAGAAATCTGTGATGGGTTGAATGTTTTTTCGCCATCGGTGAATAAAAATACTCCAGGCTCATCCACTCCCACATTAGTCAGATATTTTTCCTCAAGCAATCGGACAAATTCCTGCCAGGTTGGATTGGAATTGAACCCAAATGGGAGCTTGGAAAACTGAATTGCATAGTTTGCCAAAGTAAGCGCCTGGCGACGGACATCCACCGTGATGGTAGAAACCGGCTGATTATCCACAATCCAATTGATTGTAACGGGCTTTTCCTGCGACTCTTTTATTCTTTTATGCAAGGCCTGGCGCGAAATGCCGAATTCATCAGCAAGGGCTGACAAGCTTTCCCCTGATTCATGACGGGAAATGATTTTATTTAATTGTTCATCAGTGATTTTTGGCTTGCGCCCTGCATTACGCTCATTTGACATAGAAATATCTCCTTAGACATATTATGAAGGCTAGTAGCCTCTTTTGTCAACTAATTAATTTCTTTACATACATTGCATAAAACGAGCTGCCTCCCAACCTCATTCAGAAGTCAAAAAGCAGCTCTTAAGCGAATACTGATAATGTCATTATTAAGTTCCTTTCTTGAATTGTCCTTCTGCTGTGCCTTCGCGTCAGCCAACCTGACCTTTGTCAAATCAACCAACGGAGATTTGGTCTTCCTGCCGAAAGAATCAATTCTTTTGTTTTATACTCTTTATATCGGCAGGAAGGGTGGAGAGGTTTAGAGGTTATTCTATTTATATCATCCCATATCCACCGCTCTTCAGAATCTCATCTTTTAAGGCTATAGCGTTTTCAAATCCTTTTTCTGCTAAATCCTCCGATGCATCTGACATAGCTTTTTCCAACTTATTTGCCACATCATCAAAATTATTTAGTACCAAATTACTAGATAATCCTATTTCCGATGCCACCATTTCAAACTTGCTTCTATTAATTTTTGAAATATTCAATTCATCGCCAATATAAAACGACATGTCAGATGTAGTACGATATACTCTCGTTGCCACTAAATCATAAGCTGGTGCTAGTCGTTTTGATTTTAAATCCTCGCTATATAATAAAGAGAAATTCTTTACATGACAGTCTGTATTTCCGATTAAATAATTAAAAATAATAATTCTTAATAACGCTATTTGATCTTCAATTGGATTGCTCGAATTGTTTCTTAAAAGTTCAAACATTCTCGCCATATATCCTGATGGAGTTTTCTCATATTTGTCGGCCGCAAATATGCCCAGTGCCTGAGCAAAATCCTCTTGATGTAGTCTGTATGGACATTTCAAACCATCCAATTCTTTATTGTTAGATAATGGCCTATCATATCTCGCTGTTGCATATAAGATATCTTCATCTGCCTGAGAACCCTGTGAAACAATAAAGCTTTCAGGTACCGTAATGCCAATACGCTTTGCTGTTTGAATACATAACTGTTCGTTCAGAACTATTTGTTTATGTCTAACATGACTTTGTTTTACTATATGCGTACTTGGAGCATCCCCCTTAGGTAAATACCACGTTTTATCCGCTGCATTATAGTAGAGGCCAACTTTTCCTGAAGCACCAGTTAGTGATAAATGTGTCTCTAGTAATATCTCAGTAGATTTTGTAGCCCCCTCTGCTGCAAGAGCTTTAACTCTTTGGGCTGATAGCAATTCGTAGCCCGACACCTCGTCATCCTGCCCTTCAACTATTTTTATAGCGCCAAGACATTCCCTGCCCAACTCGGCTAGGATTGATATATAATCGTTTTCATCTGCTTTCATCCAATTAGCTACAGCTTTTCGCGAAAAGCCTTCTGGCAGTAGACTCTCAAAAAAATTCTTTGTTTTTGCAGACGAAAAAGCCTCCTGCTGCAATGGCAGCGAAATCGATATTGCTGCTGCATCTTTATTATCTAAATATTCTTGTTCATATCTGAACCGAGCGTCTAAGTAGCTTTCACCAGCGATTTTTCCAACTAGCGTCTGTATTCCGTTCAATTCTATATATACACTTAATTCTCGCATGGATTACCCTCTCTCATTCAACTCCACATCAAGCCCTAATAGATTTGCTATTCTCAGAGCCTTGTCTAATTCAATAGTCTTTTTTCCATTTTCTAAATCAGACAAAAAGCTTGCGCTTATTCCCGTAAATTCTGATATATACTTCTGCGTATATCCTAGCTTTTTTCTTTTGTTTTTTATTGCTGTTCCAAATGAATTTGAATCTGTTACTTTCATAAACACCTCTTAGCCGTACGGCTATATTTGCCTTTGCATTGTATAAAATTAGCCGTACGGCTATATAATCTTATTTTGATTATACATTTCGCCGTACGGCTATGTCAACGGAATTGCTAGATTTCTATTTTAGCCCACTAATGCTTACATCACATCAACTATATTTGTCATTCTTCCGAAAAATGGATCTTCTACAACAAGATTCTTAAATGACTGATCTGTAATTTCCAACTTTCCAATTAAAGTTAAAAATGCCTCATCCAACATTTTATTCTGCTGTCTCATGGATACGGGAACAATTTCTAAATAATCATCTACATACTGCATAATTCCCTGCTGCATTCGCCATACACATTCCAAATTCTCATCACTTCTAGTTTCTTTTGCATAGACAGGTTGTCCAGCTTCATCAAATTCATCAACAGATGGCATAGGCGATGTCAAAATAGTTTCTAGAATATAATAGTTATCAAATATAGCACTGGTATCACGCTCTTTTTCTGTGTAGAAAGATTCTATATCTACACCTTTATCAGCCATAAACTCTGGCTCAAGTTGTAAGAAATACAAGCCTCTCATTTGCTGAGGCATAAACTTCTGCAGGAACAATTGAGTTGTACCCTTAGCTACAAAATCGAATACACCTAGTTTTCCATCAGGCAACTTTAATGAATCAATGTATTTTATGTAGTTGCGGCGTTTATGCTTTGCCTTTTCCAATATGAGCACATTCCGGTCTTCAGCTGCTACGTCTTCATCTATTCCAAATCTGACTAGCATGCTTTCCTTTTCGGTACCAAAGAATTTCATGCTATCTACATAATTAATATCATCTTCATCCATTATTCCTGCGCGAATAGCAGATATTCTGGATGTCAAAAAATAAAAACCATCTTTATCTCCACAAAATTTATTATAGATTTTCTCTAGTAGATACCCATCTCTTGCGCATAATAAGATGCCGTCCAATCCAAGTTCTTGTTTCTTTGCAATCATCCATTGCGTAAAATCTACTATCATCGGACCGCATATATAGTAGCCTATATCAAAACAGTCATTTATTTCTATGTTTGTGCCATTCTCAAATTGAAATGGGCTTGAAAGCTTTCTTGAAAGAAACAATCCAAGCTTAGCTCTGTCAGAATATGTCTCTGCTATCGATTCAACTCCCATTCCACCAAGCGCGTCCATGATGCTATTATTTCCATATATGTGAAAGGTGTCGATTCCATATTCCTTTGCTTTCTCTATATCCGCAAATTCGTCATTTCCAATGTGAAGAATCTTCTTTTCTCTATTTGCCTCAATAACATGTGAAAATAGTTTCTGTGTTTTGAATGTACCATATTCGCAAGAGACAAATAACTCATCAAATATATCTAGTCCACACTTTGCCAGCAATTCCTCCATTTGTGCTTTTGAATAATAAGTATCACTTGTAAGAATTACTTTTTTCCCATTTTTCTTTGCATAAGAAATGATAGTAGTCATACCATCTCTAGGAACTACCATTTTACTGTCTATTTGAAATTCGATAGATGCTAATTCTTCAGCCGACTCTTTTATACCAGTGAGTTTTTCTTTTACCCATGTGTAAATATCAAGAAGTGTTGGAGATGAATTACGGGATAATTCTTTTTCAGCTGCAATTCGTATATGCGATAATTCTTTGACACCTACTTGATTAGCAACCAAATCAAAAATATCTGTGTAATCACTTATTTTTCTGTTGATTAGGGTATCAAAAAAGTCAAAGCTAATAACATCGGATTCATTGATTTTCTTTAGTAAATCTTCTTTAGTATATGTCACAAGATTTGAAAACTGGTATAAAGCCTGTCTCTCCTCTAATAGATTATTTCCACGCACATCATAAACTTCTATTCCATTGATAGCACAAACATCCTTGATGCGCTTAGCAATTACTTTACAAGAACCTGGACGTGCAACAACTATTATTCTTTCAACTTTAAGATTAACAGCCTGTTGCAAAGAAATAATTGGATAGCCAAACTGTTCTCCAGTTTCTTTATAGCCATCTAGAAGCCCCACTATATTTAATTCATTTGTGTATGCTTTTATGAACCTTTCTGTTTCGGTTCCAAGTCCGTATAACGCTATTTCAATCTTTCTATTTATTTTGCACATGTTCCAACAACATTAATCCAATTATTATTGTTATAATACTTATTCGACTCTTTCTTTAATAAATTCCTACAAAAAACGTTTAAGATGAAGCTCACGATCTATCTGTCGTCGTAATTCGAGCTTATCATCAAAATTATTCGCATATTCCAAAAACAGATTGATTAGTTTAACATCTTCCTCATCCTTTTGACGTGCATCACGAATCTTTTTGCTCTTAAGAATTTCAAGATTGATAAACTTCAGTCCATAGAACTGTAGGTGAAGATTCTCATCAGAAATCAATACATCATCAGGCATAACAGCATCATTCTCTATAACAACAAAATCTTTTTCACAGAGTTCTATTTCTTCGGCTATTTTCCTCGATCTGTTCCCCAATACAGCTCTTCCTTTTGAATTAACAATAAAGTCAATGTCCTTTGACTCCCGTAATCCAAATACCTCCAAAATACTACTGCCCACTATCATTGCGTCTTCAGGCCTTACGCCGTTGTCATACAGCAGTTTCCTATATTTATCAAGTTTTTCGATAAAGGAAGCTCTATAGTTTCTCAAAACAATTCTAGACATATTCTTGCATGTATTAACAGACAGAAATAACTCTCTAACCCATAGGTACTCCTCATAGTTGTCCGTAGCATGTGTCACCGCCCCACTTAATACTTCCAGTTCCTCTGAAACCGAATCTCGCAATAATAGCTTCGTAGCACGTATAGTTTTATATATATCTTTCTCTTTGTTGTTCTGATTCGAAACCAACACAACTCTTATTTTGAGAGGCGCCAATTTTAATAACTTTGCTTTTAAATGGATTTGCGTATTAATCCACAAAGGATCCCAGTACATGTCCCTGATTATATTCTCAAATCCTACATAATCATGTTTAAAGTCCAAATCCACATATCCCACAACAGTACAATTCTTTTTTATCTGCGCTAAAAAATAGTCCCAGTTATGCTCTTGCGTTCCAAAAAGCAAGAAAATGCCACATTCTTTATAACAATCTCCGTAAGCATAAAGAATTCTTTGCATATCTTCGGTGCTAAAGCCATTTTTCACAAACCAGTCAAAGCCAAATCCGTCTCCGTATTCCTCTAAATCGGGATAATACTTTACATATATTTCTTTTTCCAATGCTGCAGCCCCAGCTATGCGATGTTGGCCATCAAGCAAAATTCGATTACCTGTAACAATCGGTACGTATTTTCTTTGGTCAAAATCAGATGCTTTCATAGCATCAATTAGTTTCTTAAACTCCTCGATAAAATCATTAACAGTTTCTTTTTTTCGTTCGACAAAATAGTTTTCCTTGGTAAATATGTCTCCTTGCGCCAGTATGGTGCGTTTATACAGTGAAAGGTTTGCCTCATTGTAGACATTATTGACTATGTCACGAGCCACCAAAAAACGTGGCATTACCGACAATTCATTGACAAGACACAACTCATCAATTGCTAGACTTTCGAGGCTTGGTTCTTTGTACTCATCCTCAACTCTATTATTCGGATACACCGTATCTGTAGAGTACTCATGGCAGGTAGTGATTATTTTATCTTCGCTAATTCCATATTCATCATGCAGCATTTTTGCAGCGCTGTCCGCGATATCCTTATTCACTATAGCAATTACTGCATAATCAAAGTCATTACATTCTTGTATTTTTTCTACTGCAGAAATCGGGAATTTGCAGCCAAATCTATCTTCGCCGTTTTCAATTTCATTTGCTCTTTTATCAACCCAGAGCACAACATTGCAATAATGCGTATTTATGATTTGACGGAAGAATTGAATCCCGCAATCTCCCGCTCCATAAAGGATTATTCTGCTTCCTTTGGGCACCAGTTCAAACGGAAATAACAACATCATATCGAACTACTCCTTTTTTAGTCTTGTTCAGCCACGCCAACAAAATTCTTGTTAATCGTTTCTATCCAACCATAGCAGTTTTTACAAAGAGTGGAGTAACCCCTGTTACTATAACCCAAAGTAAATTCAACAAACTCTTTCTTTGCTCTGTCTGTCAATTCTTCATTAAGGTCAAAGTAATCATCTCGATTCTCCTCAATAAGGCCTGCTTTGATAGCAAAGTCACAATATGCACAGGAATATATCTTTCCATATTCATTCGTATTAAAGGGTATTCCGCATTGATCATAGTATTCTACTAAATCTTTTCCTGTATTGTCACACTCAAAAAAGCCTAAATCTACCCAATTCGACACGCGATTGTAATGATAAGGAATATTGCATTCCTCAAGTTTTTCCTTTATTGCCGAGCATTCGTTTCTCATGTTCCCATAGTTTGTTCCGTAATCATCTACTACAACATCCATTTCATATTTTGACAATAGTTGAAGCAATTCATCATTAGGAACCATGGTACCATTTGTAACCAACTCAAACCTGTGTCCAATTTTACTTCTATATTTTTCGCCAATGTATTCAATTAAGCTATTAAGATCTTTCCATAATAACGGCTCACCACCGGATATCTGAAACCACCTAACATGATCAACCCATTGAAAAAAAACATCAACTTCTCTTTTGCACTCAACTAACGTTTTTATCCTATGTTGCTTGATATGAGGTGTAAAAGCCAAGCAATACTTACATTTTAAATTGCAAGCGCTTGAAGGAAAAACAGCTGTTGAATCAAGATATATCTTATTCTTTGCATATACAGAATAAATGCGAATATAAAATGTATCTTTGTAATCGTCATTATATGGATTTGGAATAAAATCTTTGTAAAAGAAAAAGTCTACATTTTTTATATATCCCGAAAGTAACAATCGTCGCTCAACTTCGCCAACCCACTCGCAGGAGTCCATAGCAATGATTATTATGTGGTCTTTCATGTGCTCTTTAAAAAGGACATCCGGCGTCAAAACCGGCTTGTCACAGAAGGTCCTTTTTTGCTTTTCCAAGCTTCTGTCAACAAACGCATCTACACAGTCAAGAAAATACAATTGTTCAAAGCAATACTTTCCTATGTTACCTGCCCCGTAGATGTATATATTTTTGTCCTTAAAGTTTTTTCCCAAATCATCATATTGATGACCTTTTTGTGTCCACTTCATGCCTACCTCTTAGAATCTATAAACGATTTCTTATTCTATATAAAATATTGCATGCTTCATCTTTATCAATTACAAAAGGAATGCCTTTTCCTTTTAGTTCTTCAACCAATGCCTTCGGTTCGCTGATTGAAACTACCACCAAGTACTTTTCTTTGTTTGACAATAACTCTTCTATCGAATGACACATGGTTTTTTTGTAAAATGTACCTGCTTTTTCTTGGTTATTATCAAAGAAACAATCTACTTCCAAGAAACAGCTTTCAAAAGCATCAAAAACCATCCTACCAAAGTTTCCCATTCCGAAGATTGCAATTTTAAGACTCCTATCACTATAGTTGGATTCAAATAGTCTTTTTACCGGTTCTTTCATCTTCCCAATCAAATAGTCTAATGCATAAGTAGCTTTTGATGTTTGATGCAATACGTCATAATACAGCGAATAAAAATTATACTCTGAACCACATAACTCTATTTTCTCATTTGAGCTTAATACCTTGCAGAAATTAATTACCATCTCATTGAATTCTTCATTATGCTCAGTCATAGTAATCTGACCCATGCTGTCATGAATTCGAACTGTAACTAACTGTTCTCTTACGAAGACAGATTTCCTGCCACGCATAGCATTAAAAAGCCACACGGAGTCTTGTGTGGTTCTCAGTTTTTCATCCCAACCACCGACTTCATCTATCAGGCTTTTTGAAACCAAAATTGTGCTGCCATGCACAGCAAAAAAAATGGGAGCAAAGCAACTGTTTACTATTTGTTCTTCCTTATAGTAGTTCAGCACGTCTTCCTTACTTATCTTGTTTTCATTAACACGCAAAACACTTATATTGGAAAAGCAAAGTCTACAATCCGGATTTTCGCTAAGTTTTTTTATTTGTAATTCGATTTTATTTGGAGAATAATAATCATCGTGGGATAACCAAGAAAAGTACTCCCCTTTCATCTTGCTTACCCCAAAATTTACTGCTGTAGCGACACCACCATTATCCTTTTTGAAATAACGCACTTTATTACCGTACGATAAAACAATCTCTTCTGTGTTATCTGTTGATCCATCATTAACAACTATAACTTCTATATTAGAATATGTTTGATTTATTGCACTATCTATTGCACTTCTTATGTAGTTCTCACCATTATATACAGGTATCACAATCGATACCAAAGGACAAAACTGACTGCTCATTCACATCTCCTAAGGTCTTTAAAAACAATATAGAATGGTTTCCCACATTCCTGAGTGATATTGTCTCAAAGCAAATTTATAGTCCGGATTATACTGGCTAATAATATACGGAAGCATTACAATATCTTCCGGTTTATGGTAAATGGATATAGCCATTCGAGGTTTATACTTCTTAATTGTCTTTTCAGCACCAACCAATGCTTTATATTCGCTTCCCTCAATATCCATTTTTATAAATGTAGCGGGCTTACCGGATAAAACATTGTCAATTGTATCCGCAGGAACTTTCACACTGGCATCCAACCAATCATTGCTGTTCAAATTTGCCGATTCCATTACATGACATCCACCATTACCGTTTGCAAGGCTGATTGAAAAATCCAATGTATCTTTTTTATCCCATGCTGCTATAGGTACAACCTCTGCATCGTGTAGATTATTATTCTTAAAGTACTCCTTAGTACTATCTATGAAGCGTGGATGTGCCTCAAAAGAATAAATAGCTTTGTATCCTTTTTCTCCGCACCACTTTACAAAATCAGTAGCTGTACCACCCCCATTAGCTCCTACATCCAGGAATATCTCGTTACTATTTGCTTCAAACAAGTCAAAATATTGTGGCGTTTCCCTTTCTCCGTATAGTCTATACCCAAAATACGAGAATGGATACACTATCTGTTCCATCTTTGCACCATAACTCCCCAGTTGGTCCATTATTTCGCATCTGTAAGCAATAGAACTGATTATGATAACCGCATTATTTATCCTACTTCTTAGCTCTTCCGGACTAATTATAGGTGTCCTTACTACATTCAAATTGTCTATCTCAAACTCATGTGTTTGCCCCCACTGACTCATATTGTTTGTAACAAAGCTTATAGGAATGCTCGCATACTTTGACCTTGCCAATAGGCTTCTTACATGCCTTCCATCTTTTCCGCATCCCCACAACACAATTTCACTATAGTCATTATCAAAGTTATATGTTTTGTCAAGATAGGGTATTATCCACTTACGTTCCAGCGAAAACATCGCTTTTGAAAACTCATAAAAATCTTTGTCAAACATAAAACGAAGTCTTGCGTCAAATAATACTTTAGATTCATCATCAACCATTTTTCTTCTGATTTCGTCAACGCGTCCCAAAACCCTACTAATCTCTTGCATAATTATTTTCCTTCCCCTTTACGATGCAAAATTGTGTTTGTCAGCGAAAAATCGAACGCAGTTTCTCACCGCTGTATCTTCTTTTTCTATATTGCTTACCACGTCTTCTTAGCTGCCAATAAAGTATATACTTGCAATTATGTCGAAGCCCGAATGGAATCAGAATGCTACTCCCCCTCAACTTCCGCTCATAATCCCTACTTGCCCGTTTTAGCATTTCATTTCTTAAAAGCTTTTTTAAGATTTCGAGCAATACCTTTTCATTAAAAAACTCCGGAAATGCAAATGCTCGAACCAATAAAATAATTAAATCATTTATGTAATGCTGATGTACTTCTTTTAGATTTATTCCTTTACTGTCATAGAGCATCCTATAGAGCATTTCTCTGTGTAACACAAAAAACTCAAACAGATCTGGATAAAAATATGAGACAGCACTTTCTCTTTCACCTGCATCATATCGATACAGTTTGTAAACCGGGAACTCTCCATCGAAAACCTCTACACGAGAAACATACTTTAAATAGTCTGCAAAAAACAGCCCATCCTCCCCATTTTGATACCTCTCATCGAATCTAATTTTATTCTTTGTAATAATACTTGCAAGAAATAACTTTCCCCAAACGCCGGATGCAAGCAATTCCGTTGAAGGTTCTGTCATCATTTCATATATAAATTCTTCTTTTGTATAACTCGCTTTCTTAGTATAAAGGATTTGCCGTTTAGTGCCGCAAATCCGCACCTCACCCATATACAACTGAGCCTCTTTGCTTGTTAATGTAGTCAAAGATTCCAATGCCTTTTCTGTGACAACATCATCTGAATCTGCAAAGAAATAGTATTCACCATGCGCAGCATCCATCCCTGCATTTCGTGCTGACGACACACCGCCATTGTCCTTATGCACCAACACCACACTATCAGGGTACCGTTTTTTCATTTCAACACATACATTATATGAATTGTCTTTCGAGCCATCATCGACCAAAACTATTTCAAGATCAACATTGGCACTTTTCTGCACTATAATACTTTCTACGCATCTCTCTATATATTTTTCGCAATTGTACACAGGTATAATTACTGAAATCATACGTAATTGGCTCCTAATACTGTTCTGCAACCGGAATATGTTTTTGGTTAGTCATTTCATGACAGGCACAACGCTTACAAAAATTAGTATATCCTCTGTCTGTAAAACCCTGTCTGAATTCCAAAAGAACTTTTTTGTCTACCTCATCTTTAGTTAAATCAAGATAATCTAACGCACTTTCAGCTACAAGCCTTGCTTCTTTTGCATAATCATCATAATTACAACTGTATAGTTTCCCGTTATGTATTGAAGCAAACGGATTATTGCAGGTATCGTACCAAATACCCAAATCGTCTTCACTTAGATTGGAATTATCTTGATTCTCAGGATCTAAATTAATCCAGTAACCCGCGCCTCGGTCACTGTGACGTATTCCATTCTTGCAAAGAATATCGATTATTTCGTCGTTCTTCATTATCTTTCCGGGTAAAGTCTCCCTGTAGTCATCTACTTCCACAAATACATCATATTTTTTTAAAGCCTGTACAAGGCTCTCACGTGGCACAACCGTACCGTTTGTCGCTGTATAAAAATCACGCACTTGCATCCCGTACTTGCTTCCTATATATTCAAGCAATTCTTCATAATGCGGGTAATAAAAAGGCTCTCCTCCTGACATATGGAACTTTCCAACGTAGTCCACATGCTTAAAGAAGGCATCAGCATTCTTCTTTAAATCTTCAAGTTCATAGTGCCTTCTATTTTTATTCTGTTTTGTAAAGTTTAGACAACCCTTACAGTTTAAATTGCACGCCGTTGTTAAAAGGAAGGAAATAGAAGGAAAATATGTTATCCCACAAGCATACAAAGCATAGATTGAAAGATAATAATTTACAAACGTATCATAGTAAAAACAATTTCTTCCCAGTTCAAATCCCAAATGCATCAACTGGCTGTGTACCATCATCCCATTGTATCCAAGAACCGTAATGACAACTATTACGTCATCTTTTCTCTTTGCTAACTCACTTACGGAAATTACAGGAAGACCTTTACAACCTGACTCCTGAACGCTCTTGTTCCTGTCAACAAATGCTTCTACGGCATTTAAAAACTTTATCTCTTCATAGAATTCCTGTCCTGTAGCCGCTGCACCATATATTATTATTTTTTTATTCTTAAAACCGTTTCCGAGTTCATCGTACTGATGTCCCTTGTTATTCCACTTCATTAAAGCACCTCCCATGCCGGTATATTTTTTGGTAAAACATCTTCCATCATTTTTTCTAATTCAACATATGACCAAACATTCTTGAATCCTTTATTGTTTAAATCTTCTATTATTTCCTTTGGATCATCTTTGGCCACAAACAAATAATCATCTTTTGAAAGCTCGTTCGGAGAAACTATCCTGATACCACATATTTCTCCTCCCCACTTATCCGGATTATTGTCTGATAAATAATCGACTTCTATTTCCTTTGAAAGCATCTCATAAACAAGACTTTTTCCATATTGCCCTGTACAAAAAACGATAATTCTACCTTTATTCCGAAACGAGTCCATCTTTTTTCTTACCATCTCAAGAGATTTCAGCTCTCTTTCTTCTCTTTCTGTTTTCGAATACAACTCCCTAACATACTCAAAAGGAGGCCTGTTATTGTCACGTCTATAAAATAAGGCCATATTCCAATAGTAGTTTCTTTTACTACCAAACAAATGGACTATCTCATCATCACTTATACTTTTTAAAAAAGTAATATGTGCCTCACTTTGTTCTTTAGTATATTCCTTGATTATTCTTTTTCCTTGTTCTTCATGTAATCTTACCAAAGTAAGAGGCTCATCTATAAATATATTCTTTTTTTTTCTTAATAATCTAAATAACCATTCAATATCTTGTGTAGTTCGAAGTTTCTCATTGCAAAGTCCTACCTCTTCTATTCTCTTCTTCGAAACAACAACAGTACAAAAATGTACAAGGCCAAATAATATAGGATATAATCCATCCTCAATTTTAGCATTATCGCAGTATCTCTTTAGATCAAAAAGCTTTGTTTCTCCAGTATTATGGTTTACAAACTCAAAATTTGAAAAACAAACGCAATCCTTGTCATTATTATTATTAATAATGCTTTTCATCTGACGTTCTATCTTCGTGGGTACAAACATATCGTCATGAGAAAGCCATGCAAAATACTCGCCTCTCATCTGTTTAATTCCGTAGTTAATTGCTGTTGCCACACCGCCATTTTCTTTTTCAAAATATCTTATTTGAGAGCCATACGCATTACATATATCTCTTGTTTGTCCATTATCTGTGCTTCCATCATTGACTACTATAACTTCAATGTTTTTATATGTCTGATTAATTGCACTTTCTATCGCATCCGCCACATAATTTGCCCCATTATATACTGGTATGATTATTGATACTATTGGTTGCATACAAATTTACCTCATCATCAGTTTTTCCAAAAAACATTTCAGATTTATACCATCTTGCTCCGTCTTTAAAACCATCCTCTTTAATTCTTCAGATGGCCAAATTTTTATTGTTTTATATGTGTTTTGTTCAACATTGCTTATTATTAATTCCTCTGTCATTGTTGAATAAAATACTATACAGGTATCATTGGCAGAAATATAAATCGGCCCACATCTTTCGTTATCATTTGCATTCAAAAAATCAATTCTAGGCAAATTAAGTGAGTCGCATTCTCCTGTTATAACATCAACCCTCAATATCATATTAGAATTGAATGACCAAAATATTGCCTTTGTACCAACTATTCTGCAACTACTCATCGGCAGAATATTTGTAGCAACAAAATCTGGTGGTAATAATACATTTTTGCCATCGATTAAATCTATACTGTTGTATTTAACGATTGTTTTGTCACTTTTCCCAATCCAATAACAGCCGTTTGCAAAGCACATAGACATGCTTCCCTTAAGTTCTTTTCTTAAAAAGAACGTTCCCTTATTACAATCATATTCAACGACAAGATTTGGATTTGAGCACATAATATACAATTTTTCATCGTGTCCATAACTACTAACGATTCCATATTCCTTTGTTGAATCTAAATACTTTTCCATTTCATTCATTGGAAGTTTTATAAAAGATACTTCACCTGTAACTAAATCAACTACAGCAATATCTTTACGAAATATTGGTAACATATACATTTTTGATTCATAAATATGTATCCTATTGTAATTTACTTTTTCAGGTTCAGGAATCGATATTCTTTTAATCTCATCATATTTTGCATTAAATACAATTAATGTACTACTCACGTGCGGAATTAGAACTAAATTATCCTCATATTTGGCGACTAAATGTAACGATTCACCTTCTTCATCACTTATTTTTTTTATTAATGATACTTCTCCAGATGATAATGATATCTTGCATAAAACATCACAGTATGCCATAGCAACATATACATACTCATCGTCGATTACTCCTGATACGGGTTTAAAAATATTCTTATTATTCTCCAATATCATCAAATATAATCACCTCTGTCAATTTTTACATATCCTGTTCTGCCGCTTTTATTTTATATGGGTTTATATCCATATATCCTGCACATTTCTTGCAAAATTCTACGTACCCTTTTTCGGTAAAACCTAATCTGAACTCCATTAATTCTTTCTTATTTTTATTTTTGTATAACGAATAAGTTTCATTATTTATGTCAGTATCCACAATTCCCGCATTTGCTGCAAAAGAAGCATAATTACACGAATATAGCATACCGTCTTTATACTCTTGCCATGGACAATGACACTTGTCATACTTTTTTATAAGCTCATCCTCACCTATAGTTTCCAACGCATGCGGAAACAAACTTATCCACTCATCATAACTTCGCACCAACAGATTTTCACCTTTATTTAGTTCTTCATATACATTAATGATTTCTGTTATTTTATCCCTCATATTAGGAAGCGCTTCACGATAGTCATCTACTGTTATTCGTATACGTGTCTTTTTTAAAACTGAAATAATATCTTGCGACGGCATAATAGTTCCATTTGTGACAATTCCTAGTTCATACATCCTATTACTATATTTTGTATCAATATACTCTATTAATTCTGGCAATTGGCTATATAACATTGGTTCCCCGCCTGATATAAAGAATAAACCAGTATATGTTATACAATCAAAATATAAATCGATTTCTTCTTTCAGCTTTTCTAATGGTTTAAATGTAAAATTTGTAATATAATTAGTGAAATTAAGGCATCCTTTACACCTTAAATTACATGCATCTGTTGGGAGTATGCAAATGGAAGAAAAAAACAGTTCATCGTATTCATACAATGCATAAATGGATAAGAATTGTTCGAAATGCCACGCATTCTTCCCAAACTCAAAACCCATATTCTTAATTTGCAGGTCTATCTTTTGCACAAACTCAGAAGCAAAGCTTACAACAACTCCAACATCTTCTTCAGTTGTCACATTATTAGGGTTTAGAATTGGTATTCCATCAAGCGTTTGTCCCCACATTCTAGAATCATTATCCAAAAATGCTTTTATCTTTATTCGTGTGTATCTTTCTCTCATTATTCGTGCAACCATTTTTCCATCATGGCCTGCACCAAACAAATATACTTCTTTTATTTTCGAGATACACATACTGTCTTTATTAAATTCTTGCCCCTTATTTTTCCATTTCATTTTGACCCTTTCTCAAACTACTTCTGAATTTACTTATTTATCATTTGTCTATCAAAATCATATTTATTAATTATATTTTTTTCCCCATATGTTTCTAATATTTTCTCTAACGTTTTGTAGAACTTGTTTGTCACTATAACCGTTGCATTCTCGGGAATATTTTCTTTACATAGCTTTTTGCACAATACCCCATCAATTATCTTCCCTTCTTTACTTCTATCATTATCCAAAAATAATAATGGTCTAATACCATTTGCTCTTAGTTCATAATTAACCCTTCGGCCATATCCACCAGCTCCAACAAGTACTATATTCTCATCACGACCATCTATTAACTCAGGAAGATCATCTCTTATCGGACTCATACTCGTTATTATCGACTTTATCTTATCTCTCGTTCTTTTAGCTGTGCCTCCTATTTCTTCTAATTCTTTTTCCGATAATTGTTCAAGTAACATTTCATACATTCTTGAATTTTCTGCATTCAATACATCTTTATTTGTCGATGTGCCCGATTCTTTATGCAGCCTTACACGGCTAGCATAATTGATATTGAATATTATTTTTTGACCCCTCAATAAGCGAAAAAGAAAGTCATTATCTTGTGCTGTTAATAGATTTTCATTAAATAATCCTACACGCTTAAAATGGTCTTTATGAAATAATAAACTACTAAAATGCAATTCTCCCCATAAAAGTATAAAAATTGATTCTTCGATTCGTTTAATCGGATAATATTTTTGAAAATCCGTTGCAATTTCTGTTTTTGATTCCTCGTCAAAAAAAATATAATTCATTGCAGAAATACTTTTTAAATCACCACTTTTTTCTATGTCTTCAATTTGTATTTTGATTTTATTAGTATCAAAAATATCATCATGTGATAACCAAGCAAAATAATCACCTGACATATTCCTAATCCCAACATTTAACGCAGATGCAACACCACCATTTTCTTTTTCTATATATTTGATACGATTATCGTATCGTTTCAGAACTTCTCTTGTCTTACCATTATCGTCAGAACCATCATTTACTACTATAACCTCTACGTTTTCATATGTTTGATTCAGTGCACTTTCAACTGCCTCGGCCACATAATTTGATCCATTGTATACAGGTATAATTATCGATACTAGCTTTTTCACCATTAATAACCTACTTTTTAATCTTCTAAGAATTAAACACAATTATCTCTATACCATGAAATATATTCATTTAATCCCTCATCCAAGTCCTTTTCTACTCTAAATCCCAGCTCTCTTGCAATCTTAGAAGCGTCCGCTTTGCAATGTTTCACATCTCCCACTCTCTCTGGTAAATAATCAATTATTACGTCTTTATTAGCAATCTTCTTCATCATGCTCGCAAGTTCGTTTATTGTTATTGTTGTGCCACTACCTAAATTATAAATTGATGTTTGTTCACATTTAATTGAACTTATATAATTTGCTCTTGCAACATCTGATACATTTACAAAATCTCTTGTTTGTTCTCCATCTCCATAAATGCTAATATGCTCACCATCAAATATTCTTTTGGCAAAAATAGGAATAACATTTCCATATGCATCAAATCGTTGATTTTTACCATATATGTTAAAATATCTCAAACAAATACCTACTATATTATGAATCCCAGAATATGATAATATCATTTTCTCAGCCGCTAATTTACTAACTCCATAAGGCGAATCCGCGTTCTGTATATGGTCTTCGTCAATAGAAGGAGTCTTTAACTCTCCAAATATTGCTGCTGAAGACGAATAAACAATCTTGTGCACATCATTATGTCTCATCCCCTCCAAGACATTAACAGTTCCAACAAGATTGATTGTTGAATCCAACGCAGGATTATCTATAGATCTTTGGCGGCCAACTGAAGCTGCCATATGATAAACAACATCAATGTTTTTCATAGCTCTACATAATGCATCCGCATCTCTTACATCTCCCCCAATATATTCAATATCTTTGCCATTTATATATTCTGATATGTTTTCAATGTGACCTGATGATAAATTATCAAAGACTCTAACCTCATGACCTTCTTTCACCAGTAATTCAACCAAATTAGATCCTATAAACCCTGCTCCACCTGTAATTAATGCCTTCATTTTTCTTTTCCTTTCTGTGTTTTATAATTCACATATAGTTTATATCGGCGCTTTTTCATCATTTATTTATACCAAAAAAGGGCCCCGCACCACTAGGTGCGAAGCCCTTAAATTATTACCATATTACCATTACTCCCCACCAAGCATTCAGTTTTAAATTAGCCTAGCTTCCCCATCCGTGGCTAGATTTACTCCACGGATTAATCATTATGTATTAATTATATTGAATATGGTAGGGTTATTCAATAAATATGGGGTTTGGACACAGAATTGTCACAAGGATTATCTCTAATTAGCTACTCACTATGATTCACCCCTGTTTATAACAATCCTTTAGCCTCTTCTATAAATTCCTTTTTTAGTGGTCTTACTTTATTATTCTCCATATCATCTTTATAATATCTACCTGAGCAAATCAGCCAAAACACCTTATCCACCTTATATGGTGTCTCACCACATACTTCTGCCATCTTTACAACTGCCTCAAAAGTATCCAACGGCTCATGCTTACATAGTCCTAGCTCCGCAAAAACATCCATCAAATGAACATCTGGCTTTGGATAGCTGACATACCCCAACTCTTTTAACATGTCACATGCCAGAGCAAACCCAATACCACTTACTTTTTCGGCTATTAAAAGAGGCAATGCCATTCTGGTATGCACATTATAATCAAATAGATTTACAAAATTGTCAAAATCCTCATAGGTATTAAATTCACTTAGGAATACAGCCGAATCAACAATAGCATGACTCCATTTATACCAGCTGTTTTGCTTGCAATCTTTACTTGTTATATTGAATTCATCTCGGAATCTATTATATAAATCATCTGCATTCAATGTGCTTACATATCCTATATCGTAATTACGAAGTATTTCCTCGATTCTCTTTTTCCTATCAGCATTTCTTGTTATTCCAATGACATTAGGCATAGATTGATAGTTTTGTGCAGAGATTACAAAACGTTTATCCTTAACCCTGAATACACACCTACTTCATCCCAATCTATATATTTATTTTTACTCTCTTCTTTCGCAAAAATCTTTTCATATATATCACTATTATCATCCGAATCTTCGATCGTAAGCTTTTGTGCTATTTCAGCAATTATTAATTCCGCCTGCTTCCCAAATTTTTTAATAATAAAATTATTTACCAATTCACAGGTATCCACGCCCAATATCTCCGCCCGGCAAACACCATATTTCTCTAGCACATTTTCTATTTTGCCTCGATATTTATAGGGTATTATTTTCATAACTCTCCGATTAGTATATGCATCCAACATATTTAAAATTTCAAATCTTTTTCCTTGCAAGCGAATTTCTTTTGTATACCAATACTCATGATTAATAGCTGCATCTGGTACTCTTCCTGATTCATACAGTTCTTTCCATGAAATAAGATTATTGTCATCTAAATTACATTTAAATTCAAATAGTACAAATTCTGCTTTCCCTGTCTTCTCATCTATAAATCTTTGTGCATTTCCCATTGCATTAACACATCCCTCGAGTGAATCAGAAAAACAAATCCTCGGCGTAATTCTATCCTCATCTTTAATTAAATTTGTGGGAATTTGAGGATAAAAAACCTTATCTAATTTTCTTAAATCTGGCGACACGTGATAAAGTATTATATTTTCCACAATGTACTCACTTCAATTATTTTTCATAATTTGCATTACCATAACTCTTTCTGTGAAATTTGTAAACCAATCATTTCCACAAAAAACTACAAAATAAAAGTTAAATATCCATAGAATGCCTGTTTTTGTTCAAAAACAATTCCATCTAACAAAAGAGATGGTTTTTACTGTTTTCTAATCACTTTTTTCTACCAATTAATCACCCCAAGTTCTTTCAACAGCTCAGGAACATCAGTCATAGGATTACATTCATCACTTCCCCATGCAATTCCTATCTTTTCGTAATGTATTTTCAGCTTTTCTATATTTTCTGTAGCTTTCAAAATATGAGGATTAATAATTGATGAAATATCCATTGATTCCCTATATCCATCAATTTTGGTTGCTAAATCTTTCTTTGGCTCTTTACTATCTACATAAGCTTTTGTACTGTAACCAAAATGCTGCAAAAACCAGATTTCAATACAAGGATTTGATATAATGAATCTTATGTTATCGTTCTGATTTTCTAATTCTCTTATCAACTCTAGCTTTTTCTTATCACAATCAACATCTAGCATTATATATGCCTTATCGCCTAGTTCTCCTAAAAGTTCATTTTGGTTCCAATATTTTTCAACCCCTTTAAACAAACCATATGGATCAGTGGTAGCTCCAATCTTTATAAACTTTACACTTTTATCCACTATTTTGTCTTTCAGCGATTCAATATATATCTTTTCTGTTTTGTTGCGTCCTTCCGCTGCAATAACAATTATTGGTTTTCTATTACGATTTTTTTGGTTTCTTTGTTTCTTTTTGAAGGATCTTTCGGACATTACCACACCTCCTCAGTTTGGAGGAATGGAATCGCCCCGTACCTTCCTAATAAATATCCCTTCTCGATATTTTCAGATTTTCTTACAGAAAATTCATCCAACGAATACACATCGGTTTCACCCGTTTTGTTGTCTTTTTCTGTGAAATATATTTGATCTCTTCTTAAAGTATCTAGTGATAAAACTGTAGTTTCATGTGTTGTTGCTATTAGTTGAGCACCATTTTTATTCAATTCTGGATTTCTAAATAGATTTACAATATACTTGACCAGCATTGGATGCATACTTTTATCAATCTCATCCAATACTATTGTTTTCCCATAATCCATAGCATCCTTGAGGAGAGGTCCATAATTAAACAATTGTTGCGTACCTAATGACTCATCTTGAATATGCAAATTATATTTTTCTTCTGTACCATCTACCTTCTTTATGATATGACCAGTAATAACCTCTACGGAAAACGCCGAATCTGCATTTACCGGATAAATCCCCTGCCCTGGAAAAAGATTATCACTTGGAAATATTTCCTTTATATCTATGCTGATATCACTAATATTGATGTCAGCTTGCTTTAATAGCTCTTTCGTAAATGAAATATATTCCCCTTTATCATCATTTCTATATTTATCTAATGCAACACCGCCCATATTCATTATTTCAGAATAAGTATCTATACCTTCTGCAAGCCATTTAAAGGGAGTAGATGTGCATTCCACATTCCAACTTGTAGCTGTTGCCAAAAAAAGCTTATTGGCGGTATTCATTTTATATGCTGCTCCAAGTTTTGCCCTATATTCTCTATTAAAATTAGGCTCGTCCTGTTCCTTAATATCAAAAAGAAGAGTCGGCTTTGCAGTATTATAAACATATAGGTATTCCTCTATTACTTTTTCACTCGTAGCGCTAAACCCATATATATACTTTTTATTATCGGCTGCAACAAACGTAAACTCAAATGAGCTCGGCTTTGTCAATGTTTCTTTATCAAATTTGAATGGTACAACTGGTAGCTTATCGGTAATTTGTGTGTTATTTGAATTTCTAACCATTACAATTGCCACTGTCATTGCTTTAAATAAAACACTTTTCCCAGAAGCATTTGCCCCATATATTAAAATTGTGTTTAAAGCACTTTCCTGCTCATTGCTGATAAGATTTTCTGGATGCGCCTTATCCACAGATGGCTCTAAACTTATATACGCTTTTTCTTTAATTGACATAAAATTTTCTACTGTAAATTGAATTAGCATTCTATACCTCGTTACTATTATTAATCCTTTTTCTTATTCTGCTACTTTAATTGGAGATTAACACATTCAGAACTACTTGTAAACAATATTTGTGCTATTTTTGCAAAAAATTTGCAAGTTTAGGAATAATATTGTTAGTCTACTATGAGAAGTTGTGCCGAATTTGTTCTACTGCTGACTTAGTGATTGTATTTTTCTCAAATATTAAAAAATCAATGTGCGTTCTTACATCTTCATTATGCTACGTACAACACTACTCCTTCTTTTTCTATATTATTAAAGAATGGATAATTATCCACCCATTTATAAAACAATTCTTTACTATGTATCATAGGATTTATTTCAACGTCATTATCCATATTGAATTCATACGTCTCGTTAAACAGCTTCTTTTGAAACTCTTTAGCTTCAATATCGCTGATATTTACCAGTATCATAATATCAGTGTCCGAATCAGCTTTATTATCCCCTCTAGCGTATGAACCAAAAAGAATAATCTTCTCGAGATTTGAGCCATAGATCTGCTTTATTATCTCTATGTAGTTTGCAAGTATTACATTTACTTCCATAATGCTAATTATTCTCTATTTCTTTCATTACCCCAGTACCTACAGCTAAAATAAATTCTTTTTAATAACCTCTCTTTGCTTTATCTGCAATAGAAAATCTCCAACCATTTCATAGAATTCCTTTTCCTCTTCAGTAGGAGCTTCCAAAACAAGTTGAAGCGTATTATCTGCACTTAATGTCGTTATTTCGTTATAAATATCTGTAAATCTTTTTATATCACACATACATTCCGTTTTCTCCTACAATTTGCATAGTTTTCTTATAGTTTAAACCATTTCTCTTCCCTCCGGTTCTCCCCAGTCAAATTCATATACCTCTATTTCACCGTCATATTCTTTGAGTCGATCTACAAAGGATTTATGTTCAAATACTACATTACTGTCATCTAATTTTTCAGCTTCACCCATTTTTCGATTTGAACAATTTAGTAACGTCACTTTTCCAACCTCTTTCACCTGCATTTTTTCAACTTTTCCAACCTTTTTACATACATTTTCATAACTTTTCCAACTTAACTTCGATTATAGCATAAGACACAAATAGCTTCGCAACTTCAGCCGCGAAGCTATTTTCACTTTTCTATTTTTATGAAACTGGTTTTGCTAACCTTAATTTCCTTGTCACCATATTATGTCAATAAAAATTTACAAAAACCGTAGTTTATGCCAAATTTTATCGACATTATATTTTTTCTCCATATTTTTTGAAAAAAACACTACAGCTAATATATTAGTCTTTTCCGCTTATTTCAGCCAAAATGACTAATATATTAGTCCATATTCAACTCCACTCCCCCATCACCTCAGGTTTATTTTCTCATCATTTTAATTTATATTTAAATCATTTCACCAGAATTTTAAACTAATCCCATCACCTTCACATACTCTTCCTTCTTATCCCTCATAATCTCAAAGCCTTCCAGAATCTCCTCCAACCCGAACTTATGAGTAATCAGCTTCTCTGGCTTCACTGCACCCTGCTGCAATCTGCTAAGCACGTAGTGCCAGTCGTCGGTGGTGTCGTGGGTGAAGGATGAGTTCCAGGTGCCCACCAGAGTCAGCTGGTTGCGAAGGATTTTCCAATAAACATCCCTTGGTAGGTCCATGTCGGAATGTGGGTTGCCCACTGTGCAGACCACGCCGCCGGGAGCGGCTGCGTTGATTCCGTTGATGAGGCTTTCTGTGGAGCCCACGCATTCGAAGAAAAGGTCCACATCTGAAATTTCTTTTACATAGTGAGCTTCGTCCACGCCAAACTCAAAGGCTTTCTGCCTTTGTATCTCTTTTTTTCCGATGGTATACACATTTTCAAATCCCATGTCCTTCAAAAACATGGTCACTAGCAAGCCGATAGTACCAAGGCCTATTACAGCCACCTTAGCTTTGCGAAGCTGTCCCAAATCCTGCAAGTCCTTACCGCAGGCTCTCAACCCCTGCCTAATCGCATGCACTGCCACAGCCATAGGCTCCATCATGGCAGCCTGCTCCATAGCAACGCCGCTGCCCAGCTCCATAAGATTCCACTCTGGCACCGCCACATATTCGGCGAAGCCGCCATCCACACGGGAGCCCAAATAAGAATAGTTTTTGCACATTTCATATTTCTTTTCCACACAGCAAGGGCACTTCTTGCATGGAATAAGTGGAAAGATTCCAACAGCCTTACCGGCCCAGTCACCAGACACGCCTTCACCAACTTCACAGACCTCGCCTGCAAACTCGTGGCCTATCACAAGTGGCATGTTGTGAGCACCGTCCTTGTAGGCTCTTGGTATGTCCGACCCGCAGATTCCGCAGGCCTTTACATGCACTAAAACCTCCCCCTGCTTAGGGGAAGGTTTTGCTATTTCATCTATCTTGATTTTTCCAACATTTTCTAAAACTAATGCCTTCATTTCATCGCCTTTATCTGTTCAGTAAATCGTTCTAAATCATCGCTTGTAGTGATTTTGAAATTGCCCTCATCACCAACAATCATGTGCATTTTCATGCCAGCCATCACTGCAGGTTCTGTGGAGCCGTTGATTTTCATAATCTCTCCAGAATTTACAAGCCTTTCATTAGCCTCCAAATATTTTCCATACACAAAAGTCTCTGGTGCCTGGCCTGCAAATATTTCCTGTCGATTCAAAAGAGAATCGATTTCCAATCCGTCCTTGCTCAAATAAACTGTATCTTTCATTGGAAGAACCGGAATAACTCCGTCGTATCCACTTATCGCCTCAAAGGAATCCTGGATTGTTGATAACCTAAGATTTGGTCTGGCCGCATCGTGGATAAACACATTGTCATCGTCGCTGGCAAAATTTCTGATATCCTTCAGCCCATTATAAATAGACAACTGCCTATTCTCCCCTGGCTTTGAGAAACCACAGATCTTATCCTCAACACCGTACTGCGCAGCCCAATATTTAATCAAATCGGCCCATTCATCATGGGCTACGATTTGAATCTTATCGATTAATTCGCTTTTCTCAAGGGTCTCCATGCAATACATAATGATAGGCTTGCCTTCCACATCCAGATACTGCTTTGGCTTCTGCGAACCAAGCCTGCTGCCGGTTCCTCCTGAAAGTAAAATCGCTATATTCATACGCTTACCTACAAGTTCATGTTTCTAATATCTTTGATAATCTCATCGTATGGGCGTCCCTGTCCAAACAAAAGTGTAGTTCCCAGAACAAATCCATCAAGCCCCATTGGCGCGTACTTCATAATCTTGTCCTTTGCGCAGGCGCCATCCCAGTAAAGCTTGAAATCCATTTCCTCTTTCAACTCCAGAAGACGCTCAATCTTCTGACCAACGTAAGGCAGATACATCTGACCAGCATTTCCTGGATTTACAGACATTACTAAAACCTTATCAACAATGCGTAGCATCTCCATTACCGTTTCAATACTTGTGCCAGGGTTGATTGCAATTCCTGGTATCATTCCCGCATCGATAATCTTCTGCAATGTTGTAGAAGGATGATACTCTGCCTCAGGATGGATGTAGATGGTATCGCCCTTTCTCAGATTCTTGATAAACAATTCGATTGTATTGCTAGGGTGCTCCACCATCAGATGAACATCTAATGGCTTGAAAGTAACCCTGGAAATATATGTCATATCATTTAAAGACATGGCAAAGTTTGGTACATAACGACCATCCATAATATCAATATGAAATGAATCGATACCTGCGTTTTCCAAATCGTTTACTTCTCTGGACAAATGTCCATAATTGGCACACATCATTGATGCATTTAATTCAAAGCTCATACGCTCTCCTTTTCAAGCACATCCACATTTTGGATCATGATTGGTTTTTCTAATTTCTCATACAACTGCACAAGACTACTTGGGTCCCCGTAATAAGCGTCGCTAATGATAATTGCCCTATCCATATTTGGAGTATCGTCGTAGATTCCCCAACCTTCAGTGCGATAATCCTCAATTATCTTTTTATACTGGTCACGAATCTCGGGAACCATACTTTCGATGGTTGCCATAGTAAGCGGATGTGGGCGCCACAAAAGGGCTACATCATCCTGGCACTCCTTGAACACTTCCAAAGCATCCTTTATCTTATCAATCATCTTTTGCTTCTGATTAAGCATTGCAACTACGCTTGTATTGTAAAAAATGATTTTCTTTCTGCTGCCATCTGGCTTTGTGATAATCTTCTTCCATTCCTCTGGAATTTCCTGCTCTTCATTTGACAGGCGAAGAAGTCTCTCGACCTTTGGTGAGCCTGTACCTTTTATTTTGGCTTCCCAGCTAGGTCTGGTATCCTCACCGAACTGTGCAGAAAGCACTCGGATATAGGCCTCTCTCATCTGTTCCGACTGAACAATGACCTCATCTGCATTTACCACGCCCTTCGACAGCACGTATCCCTTCAAGCTCTCAAGCACATCGGGATTGTCCACATCCGGCTCCGCCAATACGAAGTATGGTATGTAAATGAGCTTGTCTGTAAACTTTTTGATGTTATCCGTGTAGAAATATGGATGTACCGATGTTACATAATTCCAATCGTCATATGGATTGTGAATATACACCTCATCTGGATGAACACCCATA
The DNA here is from genome assembly GCF_900115355.1 of Pseudobutyrivibrio sp. JW11. Lineage (NCBI taxonomy): Bacteria > Bacillati > Bacillota > Clostridia > Lachnospirales > Lachnospiraceae > Pseudobutyrivibrio > Pseudobutyrivibrio sp. JW11. The sequence goes on from NZ_FOWB01000008.1 coordinate 27,097, forward strand.
AAATCGAAGTTTTCAAATGACACTACTGGCACATTATCAGGATAGTCATTTCCTTCGTAGTGCATTTCTTTTACCGAACCATCTGGGTTCTTATCGAAATAAGGTATCGGAATTACGATAGCTGTACAGTTTGGATCCTCATTTGCCTTCATCCAAACGCTCTCAAGTGAATCCCACATGCTGGCCTTATATGGCAAAAACAACTTCACTGTAGTGAGTGTGATATCCTTGTTTGCACTTTCTTCAATTCTATTAACCATGGTATCGAGGCGGGCCTTGGCAGAGTCTGCCGATAAGCCCCTTTCAGACTGAATCTCCTCGTGAATTTCATATAGAACTTCGCAAAATTCTTCCAGCAATTTTACTGTTGGATGACCTTCCCCCTCTTCACCCTCGATAAAAGTACCGAAATCAATCGCGCGCTGTTGGCACATTTCCAGATATGAACATGCCCCTTCAACATCCACATTTTTTGCGGATAAACTTGTGTAGATTCCTTCTACAATCTTCCTAAATAATGCAATGTAATTAGTAATTTGTTTAGCCTTAGACTGTCGCATCAATTAGTCTCCTATTTTTCTACAAACTCCCCAATCGCCTCTACCGTAGCCTCTGTCTGCTCTTCCACGGTGATTGTAGGCTCGCCATCCCCAGATTGCATGCCATAGTCTCCAAAGTATCCGTGGCAGCCACCCTGGATAATCACCTCTTCATAATCTGCAGGCAGATTTGCTAAGTATTCATTATACTTCTCCATATTTAAAACGCCGTCTTCTGAACCACGGATTGATAAAACGTCGATTGTTGGTTCATCTGTCAAATCCTTGGTAGAGTATGCGGCAAGAAGAATCAGTCCTTCGTATTCGCTCTGATGTCTGTCGGCATAGAGCGATGCCATGGCGCCGCCTAAGCTGTGGCCGCCCAAGTACCAATCTTCGATTTCAGGATATTTGGCCTGGATGCCCCTAGCTCCATTTGCATCAAACATAGCCAGGTAATGTGGCATTTCTACGATGATGCACATGATATCCTGCTCTGCTAGCTGCTCCATCAAAGGCGCATATGCCTCAGATTCCACCAAGCCACCTGGATAGAAAATAAATCCGGCCACTGGATTTTCTGGCTCAAATACGATTGTATTATCAACATACTCCACAGTTACTCCCTCTGCTGGATTGTTGATATACTCCATTGCTCTGTCTGTAGCCTGATAATAATTGTTCACATAGCTAAAAAACTTAGCCACAATTGCAATGATTAATACAAGGACAATAATCCCTGTGATTCTTAACTTTTTACCCTTATTACTTTTCATTTATACCCTTATTAACCCTTTTCTAGAATGCCCCTCAATGCACCGCCAGTCTGTTAATCTGGGTCGCGATATAGCCTGCTCCGTAGCCATTGTCGATGTTTACCACCGAAATTCCGTTAGCACAGGAATTAATCATGGTAAGAAGTGCAGATATACCACCCATGTTGGCCCCATAGCCTACGCTTGTTGGCACAGCAATAACCGGAACCTTAACCAGTCCGCCTACCACTGACGCCAGTGCGCCTTCCATGCCTGCCACTGCTACCACGCAGTTGGCTTCGTTCAACACATCTACGTTTTCAAGCAATCTATGAATTCCGCTTACTCCCACATCGAAAACCCTAGTTGCCTTACTTCCAAAATACTCGATTGTTTGTGCTGCTTCCTCAGCTACAGGAATATCTGCTGTGCCAGCTGTAAGCACTGCCACATTTCCGATAAGCTCCTGCTCTTTAAAATCAGGCTTTTTTGCCTTGAGAATCCTGCTCACTTTATCATAAGTGGCTGTTGGCAATACCGCCTTTACGATTTCGTATTGATGCTCCGTTGCTCTGGTGCCAAACACGCAGCCATCTCTTTCGTACATCTTTTGATAGATATCTACCAGAAAGTCATCCATTTTGCCCTGGCAAAAAATCACTTCTGGGAATCCTGTCCGATTCTTCCGATCAAAGTCCAAGTTTGCAAATTCCATTCAGAATCCTCCTAGATACCTCCATTATAATGGAAATGCAATAAAAATAAAACGGGGGTAGCATTGCTACCCCTACATTATCGTTTACATCATTTCCATATAAGCTTCTGCGATTCTCTTATAGTCAATCTGGTTGGTAATCTTTTCTACTTTGAAATCTTCCTCTCCAACCTTTACTCTGTAGATGAAGCAGCCCTCGTCACTGACTGTATCTCCGTCCACCAAAGCTGCTGCAACATAGCCTTTGTTCTCAAACTCGAACTGGTCTATTACAGCCATCTCAACTTCATCGCCATCTTTAGTATTAACCACAAATGTGATGTACTCTTTGAATTCATTATCCATCGTTGGGAACCTCCTTTTAGGATTCATATCTCTCCCCGACTATAGGAAATATTGTACAATAGATTTGTGTATAAGTTTAGCAAAATTTATGAATTAAAAGCGAATATCCGGTGAATATGTTGTTGGCATAGTCGTAAACCTAGATGTCTTTTCCATCAACGCATTTGCTTCTGCTGACAATTCTTCAAATATTGCTTTAATTTCCTCTATATCGTCTGTCTCATTTATTCCCATTGCAAAGCTCTGCAAATTGATAGAAGAAAACTGAATATCGGAAATCATATCGTTAAACCTAGCTTTGATAGAATTAACCGACATACTGATATCATTCATCTCGCCTGGGAATTCATCCATATCTGCTACGGCCAAATTTCCCTGCTCCATCTCGGACAAAACATGCTGCTGAATATGGATAATATCTGAAAGCTCGGCCAAAGTCATAGCCAGCTTGTTCTGCAAATCACCAATCTCGTCATCGGCTGTTGCAAAATCAATAGGTGTAGAAAAATCGCCTTCCATAATTCTGTCCATTGCTGGATTAATCTTATCCAAAGGCTTAAGCACTTTTCTAACTGTGTATGTAATATCTCCAACTGCAAGGAGCGCACATACTATCGCCACGAACAAACTGATTCTTATGCCTCTATCAACGTGTGACAAAAATCCCTTTCTTGGATATGCCACAGCTACAGTCCATCCACTATCGTGGAGCTTTGTTACCGAATATACCATCTCTGTTCCAGTGTAATCTGGAGCTGTTATAAATTCATCCTTGGAATCAAGCACTTCCTCAAGCTCTGGCATTACTTCCACTGCAGAAACTATAGCTTCTGATGTTGGGTTGTACTGAGAATTTGGATGAACGATGATATTATCTTGGCTATCAAGCAGGAATCCATATGAACCATCCTCGAAATCGATTGTGTTCATGAACTCCTGAATGCTTTCTATATCTGCATCCACTGCAACTACGCCGACCATTGTGGTGCCCCAATAAACTGGAGTTGCCACTGTAACCATCATTACATCAGGTCTAGTTGCACTTGCATATGGGTCGATTACAACTGTGTGACCATACTTTGCTGCCTTTTGATACCAGCCTCTTTCTCTTGGATCAATTCCAGTGGATTTATAATCAATGCCTCTTGCCATGGTCATATTTCCATGGTAGTCAGCGAAGTAAACATAGAAAAACTCTGGGTGATTCAACGCTACTCTATCAACAACCGCCCTAACTGTGGCTTCATTTAGATCAGCGATAGCAGTAAGGGTACTGGCCATATCCTCAGTTACTATGGCCATGTCTCTTACCCAGTCTTCAACTTCCTGAGCACTCATCTGAGTGGCCAATTCAAGCTTAGTCTCCTGCTGTTCTATTATTCTTCTAGACAAATATATCAGGTTGATAACCGTCATAAATGAAATAGTAATTACCAACGCTGCAATTACATGCCTAGTAATCTTTCTTTTTATAGATGAACGCTTCTTATTTTTCATTCTGAATCCTCTCAAATCCACAATGTCACTAAGGTACTATACGAGTATCTTAGTATATAAATAAGAGAATTCTGTGAAAAAACTATTTAATTTCTCGCAAAAACAAAGCAATCATAGCGAATCGCTTTGCCCTCCAAACTATAGCTTGGCTTTCTGTCTGCCAAGTATGGTCCCTTTAAAGGACGCTTAATAACGATTCTTTTTGGGTCTGCCGCCACTGCTGCATCAAGCAGCTGTTCTTCTGTGGAGCATGGGCTTTCTAATCGCTGAATCAGCTGGAATTTTTTCTTTATCAAAGCGCTCTTTTGTCTAGCTGGAAACATAGGATCAAGGAGCACGATATCTGGCTTGAAATCCAGATTCTTCATGCCCTCTGTGCTATCTCCCCACACCAGCTTCATACGCCCTACTGCTTCCTTAAGCTCTGGAATTTCCATTGCTCTTTCCATGCCATCCTTTAAAAGCGCGGCGATAACCTCATCAAATTCATAAAGCTGCACCTGAAAACCTGCAGCTGCTAAAATAAGGGAATCCTCTCCAAATCCGGCAGTAGCATCGATAATAGTCTGTGGCATTGGCTGCCCCTTTATTCTGGCTGCCTTCACCAGCATCTCTCGTTGAAGATTGCTCTGCTTTAATCTTGGAAGCATTTCCCTAAAATCAACCATTATAGAAAGCTCACCGTCAGTCAAAGTGAGCCCCTCAGCATTTTGCTGAAGGCTCAGATTAACTGTGGCAAGCTTTGTATTAAATCTTAATAATTCTTCATTTGTCATGAACTATTTGTCCTCTTTGCGAAGAAGATCCATCTTCATGTTGTAGTAGTTTGGAGTCATATCAAGGTAGTGCTTGTGAGGGTTTTCAAAACGCTGCTCCTCAGGCCATACGCTTGTCTCCAACTGAGTTTTAACACGGTTGCGAATTGTCTGCATATCCTCATCCTCAACTACCTGCTTTCCGCCGCGGATAAGAGGCTGCTGCAACAACTCTGCTGTGCAGTTTTCAAAGATATGTGTACTCTTCCATGGCTGCTCTGGATCTACGAATTTGTAGCCGCCTTCCACAGACATATCAACTTCCTCACCCTTGATAGCAAGCAAATCTGCAACTGCTCTGCCGTGCTCGTCCTTGATTCTATATACATCCTTCAAACCAGGATTTGTAATCTTCTCAACTGTTTCAGAAATCTTTATCTTTGGAATCACCTGTCCAGTCTTTGAATCTGTAACGGCACAAAGCTTGTAAACTGCGCCAAATACAGGCTCAGACTTTGCAGTGATAAGTCGCTCACCTACACCAAATGAATTTACCTGTCCACCCTGCTGGAGGATAGATGTGATGGTGTATTCATCCAAAGAATTGCTGACGATGATTTTGGCATCTGTAAAGCCAGCATCATCAAGCATCTTTCTAGCTTTCTTTGTAAGATATGCCAAGTCACCAGAATCAATTCTGATACCAAAGCTCTTTGATTCAATTCCAGCATCCTTCATCTCCTGGAACACCTTGATAGCGTTTGGCACACCAGATTTCAAAACATTATATGTATCTACTAAAAGGATACAGTTGTTAGGATAGCTCTTTGCAAAACTTCTGAAAGCTGCAAGCTCAGAAGTACGGTAATCGTTGTCATCTGATGTAAAGTACATTACATAGCTGTGGGCCATAGTTCCGCCGATTGGAATATCGAAGTACTGGCCTGCAGATACTGTTGCTGTACCGCTGGCACCGCCGATGTATGCTGCTCTAGCACCGTAGATTGCAGCGTCATTGTTGTGGGCACGTCTTGCACCAAAATCTGAAACTGCACGGCCTGCTGCCGCACGTACAATACGGCTAGCCTTTGTTGCAATCAAAGACTGGTGGTTTACCTGAGCCAAAATCTCTGTCTCCACAAGCTGCGCCTCAATGATAGGTGCAGTAACTGTGATGATTGGCTCGTTAGGGTACATGATAGTTCCCTCAAGGAATGCATCCACATCACCTGTAAACTTGAAGTCCTTAAGATATTCAAGGAAGTTCTCAGTGAAGTGTCCCACACTTCTAAGGTACTCAATATCCTCATCGGTGAAGTGCATGTTAAGAAGATAATCCTTAACCTGCTGAAGTCCTGCAAAAATTGCAAAACCGCCTCCATCTGGATTCATTCTATAAAACACATCAAAGCTAACCCTGGTATTGTTATCAATAGTAGGGTCGTTAAAGTACGCATTTGCCATAGTAAGTTCGTACTCATCCATCATCATGGTAAGATTACGAGCTTTATCCTGTGTCTGCTTCATCATTTCCTTCTTTCTCCCAGTTTACTCTCCTGGTGCACTGTTAATTACTTTGCCAGTATTCCAAAGCATTGCTGCTTTCTCGGCAGCTTCCTGTCTGCCTTCTTCTGTCTTGAAGCCAACAGTACCTGTGTAGCTTCCGCAGTCAAGGCATGCCACATAGTATCCGTGATCCTCAGCCTCAATCAAACCTGCTCCTCCGCAGATTGGGCAATCATGTATGTCAATGTTCTCAGTAAAATCGCTCATGTGTATCTCCTTCATACCGTTTTTCTAAATCATTATAGTTTAATTACACTAAAAAAGCTATCTTGTAAGCAACAAGCTCTGATATTTCTCAAGCGAGACATGTTGTCAAGCGGAGAAATCATCAGGCTTGTAGCTGTAACAAGATAGCTACATAGACTGTCTGTATATACTGATTTATTTAGCTGATGCTTTAAGTAGCTCAACAATTTCCTTTTCTGTAGTAAGGGCGAGAACCTTCTCTGCAAGAGCGTCAGCCTCAGCCTTTGACCACTTAGAAATAATTGAACGTGCTGTAAGCACAAGTACAGGGTTAACACTGTATTCCTTTAATCCGAATGAGATAAGGAGTGGAATCATAAGTGGATCTGCAGCGGCCTCGCCACACATACCAACAGTGATGCCAGCAGCGTTACCTGCCTCGATAATGTTCTTGATAGAACGAAGTACAGCTGGCTGGAATGCTGAGTAAAGATATGCAACTTCTGCATTTCCTCTATCAACACTCATTGTGTACTGTGTTAAGTCGTTTGTTCCGATTGAGAAGAAATCAGCTTCCTTTGCAAGGATGTCAGCGATAAGTGATGCAGCTGCTGTCTCTACCATGCAACCAACCTCGATGTTCTCATCGAACTTAACGCCTTCTGCTCTAAGCTCATTCTTGCACTCCTCAACGAGAGCCTTTACGGCGCGAACCTCGTCTACACAAGTAACAAGTGGAATCATGATTTTAACGTTTCCGAATGCACTAGCTCTGAGGATACCTCTAAGCTGAATCTTGTACATATCAGAATTTGCTAAGCAATATCTAACTGCTCTATATCCGAGGAATGGGTTTTCCTCTTTTTCAAGTCCGAGATATGGAATATCCTTGTCACCACCGATATCAAGTGTACGGATGATAACTGTACGGCCACCCATGATTTCTACAGCTTCTTTGTAAGCCTCGAACTGCTCTTCCTCTGTAGGAAGGTGTGGTCTATCCATAAATAAGAACTCTGAACGGAAAAGACCGATGCCTTCGCCGTCGCATTCAACAGCCTTTCTAGCATCCTTTGGAGTACCGATGTTACAGAATAATTCAAGCTCTGTTCCATCAGCTGTAACTGTCTTCTGTCCAATGAACTTCTTAAGCTCTGCCTGAGCCTTAACGAACTCTTCACGCTTAATTACGTACTGAGAAATAACTTCTCCGTCTGGGTTAATGTAAACATCACCCTCAGTACCATCTACGATTGCTGTATCCTTGTCCTTAACGATTTCTGTGATGTTAGGAACTGAAAGTACAGCTGGGATCTCAAGTGCTCTAGCAAGAATTGCAGAGTGAGATGTCTTACCACCAACTTCTGTAATGATACCTACAACGTTCTCCTTAACAATCTGAGAACACATAGAAGGTGTAAGATCATGAGCAACAAGTACTGTACCTGGTGCTACCTTGCTAATATCAACATCCTCAATGCCAAGTAAAAGCTTGAGTAAGCTGATCTTGATATCAGAAATATCTGATGCACGCTGACGCATCATATCATCTTCCATCTTTGAGAACATGCCAATGAACATATCGCAAACAGCTGTAACTGCAGCTTCTGCGCACTGACCAGCTTCGATCATCTTTGTCATCTCGCCAGCCATTGTAGGATCAGCGATCATTGCAAGGTGACCTTCCATGATCTCTGCTTCCTTAGGACCGATGTTCTTTCTGATGTTTTCAGCCATAGCTGATGTCTCTGTCTTGAATGCTTCGATTGCGTTATTGAATCTAGCCTTCTCTGCCTCAGTATCATCGATATGCTTAGATTCAAAGCTTAAATCGTGCTCAACAATAAGACAAATGCTTCCGATACCAATACCTCTAGACGCTTCAATGCCTTTGTACATAAGTATCCTCCTGTATTAGTCTCCGAGACCGCTCTCTACTAACTCTACTGCCTTTGCAAGTGCAGCTTCCTCATCAGAACCAGTACACTGGATCTCGATTTCAGCACCACACTTAATGCATGCAGCCATAAGCATCATAACGCTCTTTCCGTCGTATGAGTTACCGTTGAATACAATCTTAACATCTGAATCGAATGGTGTAACTGCTGCGCTGAACACTGTAGCTGGGCGCATGTGCATACCCTGTTCGTTAGTTACCTTTACCTTCTGTGAAACCATAAATAAAACTCCTTTCGTTTCGCAAAATACAATTATCTATTTTATGTGTCTATACTTTATAGAATAAACGGGAAGTCTATAAAGTACAAAAACATAAAATCCATTCCGGGGGAGCATAGTCCCCCAGAATGGTTTTTTATCGTTCAATATATTAACAGATTCTGAACTATTCTTCTACAGTTTTTTTCAATAAGCCAAGAAGTACACAGCTTACGATTGAACCAACTGCAAGTGCTACAAGGTAAAGTGCCCAGTGACCAACTACAGGGAATACGAAGATTCCACCGTGTGGAGCCATAAGAGTACATCTAAATACCATTGAAAGTGCACCAGCTACACCAGAACCAACCATAAGTGAAGGAATTACGTGAAGTGGATCTGCTGCTGCGTAAGGAATAGCACCCTCTGTGATGAAGCAGAAGCCCATGATGAAGTTAACTGGGCCAGCCTTTCTCTCAGCAACTGTAAACTTCTTAGGGAAGATAAGTGTTGCAAGAGCGATAGCGATTGGAGGAACCATACCACCAACCATAACTGCTGCCATGATCATCCAGCCTACTTCGTTCTGCTCTGCAAGAGCTGCTGTACCGAATACGTATGCTGCCTTGTTAAGTGGGCCACCCATATCTGTTGCCATCATTGCACCAAGGATAATTCCAAGTGGTACAAGTGATGTTGTTCCCATGCTTGAAAGAACACCAGAAATCCAAGCGTTAAGTGCACCAACGATTGGGTTAACAGCGCACATGATAACACCGATTACTGCAATACCGCAAAGTGGGTAAATAAGAACTGGCTTGATACCTTCAAGAGACTGTGGAAGCTTGTCGCAAAGCTTCTCGAGCCACTTCATGAAGTAACCAGCTGCAAAACCTGCTACTAAAGCGCCAAGGAATGCTGATGGAATGTTTCCACCTGGAGCTGCAAATGTAGCACCAGAAGCTGCAAGAGCACCACCAACGAAACCAACTGCAAGACCTGGTCTGTCTGCGATTGACTGAGCGATGAAACCAGCAAGAATTGGAAGCATGAATCCAAATGCTGTACCACCAACTGTCTTGAACCAAGCTGCTACTGGAGTGTTCATACCAAAGTTGCTTGGATCAATTGAGTAATCATCAAGTAAGAATGCGATAGCGATAAGAATACCACCACCGATAACGAATGGAAGCATGTGTGATACACCATTCATAAGGTGCTTGTAAAGCTGACGTCCTATAGACTCGTTGCTATCGTCAGACCTCTTAGATACTGCGCCTGTGTGATGATAAACAGAAGCTGTCTCAGCCTTATCGAAAAGCTTCTCTGGTGTGTGGATAGCATCCTTTGTAGATGCAAGTACAACCTTCTTACCATCGAATACGCTCATATCTACGTTCTTGTCTGCAGCGATGATAACTGCATCTGCTTCTTCGATTTCCTTTGCTGTAAGAGGATCCTTAGCTCCGCCAGAACCATCTTTTTCTACTCTAAATGCAATACCAAGCTCTTTAGCCTTCTGCTCAAGAGACTCAGCTGCCATAAATGTATGTGCAATACCTGTTGGGCATGCTGTTACTGCAACGATCTTCTTTGTGCCTGAAGCAGCCTTTGAAAGATCTGTCTTGTTTGCGCTTGCTGCGTCCTTCTCAGCTTCCTTTGCATCGATGTGTGCAAGGAACTCGTCAACTGACTTTGACTCAACAAGAGTCTTGCAGAATGCAGGGTCCATAAGCATCTGCATAAGCTTTGAAAGAACCTCAAGATGTGTATCAGCGCCACCCTCTGGAGCTGCGATCATGAATAATAAATTACTTGGCTTACCATCAAGAGCCTTGTAATCAACACCTGCTGGGCATGTGATTGCAACAAGACCAGCCTTCTTAACTGCTGCTGACTTTCCGTGTGGTACTGCAATACCATTTCCAATAGCTGTTGTGCCCTTTGCCTCACGTGCAAGGATTGCCTCTTTAAATCCTGCTACATCGCTTAAGTTGCCTACTTCGTTATGAAGAGCAATAAGCTTGTCGATTGCCTCGTCCTGAGAAGCTATCGCCTCTTGAAGCTTGATCCCTCTAGGATCGATAAACTCTGAAATTTTCATATTCCCTCCTACATGTGTTTAAAAAATAATATATATTAACTGCCTTCTCCGAGTAAGCAGCTAATTACAATGTTTTATAAAGTGCATCGATATCTGCAGCCTGTGCAAGACCATCAGAGAATGCTGTTGCAGAACCTGCAGCTGTTCCCATCTTTAACGCTACATCGTAGTCCTTTGTCTTCATGTAACCTGCAACGAAACCAGCAACCATTGAATCACCAGCTCCTACTGAGTTGCGAACCTTTCCCTTAGGTACGCCGATGCGATATCTGTTTCCATTTTCATCAACAAGCATTGCGCCGTCGCCAGCCATTGAGATAAGAACGTTTCTAGCGCCCATTTCCTGAAGCTTTAATGCTCCCTCGTAAATCTCGTCGTCTGTCTTAAGCTCTTTGCCTACGATTTCGCCAAGCTCAAAGTTGTTTGGCTTGATTAAGAATGGATGATACTTTAATACGTTTGTAAGAAGATCCTTAGTAGCATCAACTACAAACTCAATTCCCTTGCCATCTAAAGCAGAAAGAATTCTTTCATATACATCATCTGGTAAAGAATTTGGAATTGATCCAGCGAGAATAAGTACATCGCCCTCTACCAGCTTTGAAAGCTTATTGAAAAGTTCCATCTGTGCAGCTTCGTCAATCTTTGGTCCCTGAGCGTTAATCTCTGTTTCCTCTGTTGCCTTAAGCTTTACATTGATACGTGAAATGCCTTCTTTTAATTCGATGAAATCTGTGTCGATTCCTGCAGCCTTAACACCTGCGTCAATTGCATGACCTGTGAAACCTGCGATAAATCCTAATGCTGTACTCTTTAATCCAAGCTCTGAGAGAACCATTGATACGTTGATTCCCTTACCTCCGAAATAGTATTCCTCACTTGAAGAACGGTTTGTCATGCCTGGAAGTAAATCTCCATCCATACGCACAACATAATCCAATGCTGGATTGAATGTAACAGTATAAATCATTACGTTTCCTCCTAGTTTATTCTGCACATACTTTTACTACTGTGTGATTAATATAATCTCTAGCCTGTAGCTTATCTGTGATGATGCAGCAATCACCAATCTGCGCAAATGTGACCGAATTAATCTGGTCAAATTTGGTGTGGTCTGCCAAAACGTATGACATATAAGCATGTCTGATTGCTTCTGTCTTAATCATGGCCTCGTCCACATCTGGTGTGGTAAACCCTGCATGAATTGAAATGCCATTGGTTCCCATGAAGGCTTTTGTGAAATGATATTTACGAATAAACTCGACACAATCTGGACCAACCACCGCTTCTGTTGGTGCTTTGAGCCTGCCGCCAATCATTATGGTTTCTAGGCCTTTGTCCATAAGCTTCTTTGCATGAACTACACCATTTGTAATGTACTTTGCCTTGCGATTATCTATGTAATCAATCATTGTCAGTGTTGTAGTTCCTGCATCGATGTACACAAAATCATTGTCCTGTATAAGCCCTGCTGCATATTTGCTGATGCAATCTTTTTCAGCTACATTTTTGCTAGCCTTTGCCTTTACTGCGTCCTCTTTGGTGTTTACATCCAAAGTAGAGATTGCAGTAGCACCTCCAAATACCTTCACCAGTTGCTTAGAACGATTGAGTGCATTGATGTCTCTTCGTATGGTAGCTGCTGATGTATCAAGCAAATCTACCAACTCATTTACTGAAACCGCCTTTTTTTCATTGACTATTTCAATTATTTTTGCCCTTCGTTCTTCTGTTAGCATTTTCCACCCCTTGAACAAATTCGATTGAATTTGATTGTTCTAAGGAAAATATAACACCATACCTCGGGCATTGCAATCACAAACGCTCATAAATGAGCATATGTAATCAAATTCTGTCACTATTACCATTTCAGGGTGGTATATTTTGTAACTATTTTACTAACAGAAAAGGGAAGACACTGTGATAATGCCTTCCCTTATTTGATTATTTCTTCGACAACTTGTCCTCATACATGCGTTTGTCAGATAATTCGTACATCCGTTCCTTATCCATAGACTCTGTATAAGCAGACACTCCAACTGAGACCTTTATCTTTATAGGCTCATTGTCTATTCGTTTAATCCTAGAAATCTTACTATTAAATTCCTGCGTGATGCTTTCAATCTCTTCCTTACACTGGAACTGATGCAAAATTGCAAACTCGTCTCCGCCTATTCTAAAAGCGAGACTGTTGTTATAGGTTACTTCCTTTACGCATTTGCTTACAGCCTTAAGAACTAAATCGCCAAATCCATGACCATAATGATCATTTACGTGTTTAAACCTGTCCACATCGAAAATCATCAGGACGAAATCAGTTTTATCCGTATTGTATTGCTCTATATATTTATCAATAATTACTTCAAATGCTCTTCTGTTAAGCACACCTGTTAATTCATCTGTGGTAGAGAGAATTTCCAAATTAGCCTTTTCTTTTTCATTATCAGTAATGTCCATAAAGAAGCCCAGTAATCCTGCTGTTTCTCCATTGATTACTAATGGTTGTTTGCTTGCAGCAATATTTCTAAGCTCTCCTCTAACGATGCACTCACCATGGACATTTCTAATTGCCTTTCCTTCATTTATTACAGAAAGTTCATCCTGCTTAAATGGTTCTGGATTAATATGCCATCCCATATCTTCATCGTTTTTGCCCTTGATGCTATCCACTGATTTTAGGCCATAGTAATCCAGGAACATCTTATTTGCTCCTAAGAATCTACGGTCTTTATCCTTCCAGAAAACACCTACCGGTACCTGGTCCAGGATATTTGCATATGTATAATCCTTCACCATTTCAGGATTTACTTCAATTTCATCTATCTTTTTATGATTGATAAAGTCACTCAAATAATGAGACATTGCAGTAGGAGCCTCTGATACACAGCTCAAAAGTGCCTCCCTACCATATATATCAACAATTCTTGTGGTGACAGATTTCCACACATAATCACCACTTGAATCCAGGATTCTAAACAATCCGATTTTGACACCACCCGGTTCATATAGAAGTCTTGCTTTTGCAGTCTTCAAGTCCATAAGCTTATAGAAGTATTTTCTATCCTCTTCTAATACTCTTTTTTCTCCCAACTCCTTTATCATTTCATTTGCTTTTAAATTCCTGTCACGCACATGCACGCTTCCACTAGAAAGATAAACATTCTCATAATAAATCCCATCTAATCCAAATACATCAATGCACTCATAGAATGAGAAAATATAATTGCTTACCATCTTTGTTTTTTGTTCGTAACTTTCATTCAGATAACTTGCCAATGCTCTGATTGAAACTAAATATGCATCTGTATCAGTATCAATATCATATGCAATGTGACGGGCTCTCATATTAATAATCTGGCCATTTTCCACGAACTCTATGCTCTCTGCCTCGCCAGATTCCTTTGCTCGTAAACACATTTTCCAAAAATCATCTCTTTGTACCCAAGTCTGATCATTATCGTTATTTATCATGTCCTGAGCTACCTGCATATCCTCATAGCCATGAATCAATATAGATTTTTTAAATCCCTCATTTGCATAAGCAAATCTCCAGCGATTATTGCGCACCACGCCCATGGCAAGAGGGAGGTCGTTTTCTGTGACATTGTTTGGAACACCTTCCAATGGATTCTGGCGAAGAAAGTCCGTCTTTCCAACCATGTCCAGGAATTTTCTGTAATCAAGATTCTCGTAATTATAGCCAGACCTCTCCACTTCCTCCATGCTCTCTTCAAGTGGCAAAGGCCTTCCGATATAGTATCCCTGCAACAACTCGCAGCCTAAAAGCTTCAAGAAATCATATTGCTCTTTTGTTTCTACACCCTCTGTCAATGTATGAATTCCCACATTTTTAAGCATAGAAACCGCGTGCTTTAATACAATCTTTCCTTTATCAGATGTATCGAAATTCTGGAGGAATTCCATATCAATTTTTGCCAAATCAAACTGAAAATCCTTCAGCAAATTCAAGGATGAATATCCACTTCCAAAGTCATCCATCCAGACAATATAGCCATTTGTTCTTAATCTGGATATTTGTTCCTGAATGAATCTAGGATTATCTATCATGACACTTTCAGTCACTTCAAGTCTGATTATTTCTTTTTCTGTATCATATTTTTCAATCAAACTATCCACATAGGTCAAAATATCCAGGGTTTCAAAATCTATTCTTGAAAGATTGACTGAAACCGGAACAGCTGCTTTTATACCAGCTTTTTTCATTTCTGAAAAAGTTTTTACAACCTGCTCAATCACATAACAATCAATCCTGTGAATCATTCTGTATTCTTCCAAAACAGGTATAAATTCATCAGGATAATAAACTCCCTTCGGAGTAATCCAACGAACCAAAGCTTCCCAACCACAAATATTTCCCGTTAGGCTTCTAACAATTGGCTGATAGTAGACTTTAATATATCCATTTTCCAATGCCTCATCTAGGGAATCAATTATCTTTTGCTTTCTATGTACCGTTCCGCCCAGCTCATCATCATAAAATCTGTAGTCGACATCATACTTTTTCTTTATACTGACGCAGGCCATTCTTGCTCGGTCCACGCATCTTGAAACATCTATGTTGTCATCTTCTAATATGTAAACACCAGCTTTTAGCTCAATATTTATTTTTCTTTGTAGTGCCTTTACACGTTTTCTTGTTTCAACTATTGAAGGCACTATCTGTATACTATTTGTACAAACTACAAAATGGTCCCCAGAGAATCTGGCTACAAGCTGATTTTTGAAAATATCTTTTAAAATACTACCTATACTAATTAAAAGCTCATCACCTTTTTCAAAGCCATAGTTTGCGTTGTAGAGCTTAAAGTTTTCCATATCAAAGAAGACAAACCCATACTCTACTTGTTTGTCTCTTGTGTTGATAAGCTCCTGCCCCCACTCTATAAAAGCGTGTTTATCCAGAAGTCCTGTCAATTCGTCTCGATTGTCCTTTAAAAACTCACTCTTCCCCATTACTTAGCCCTTTTCTTCTCCGATAATACATTCTATCACTCATTTGTGAATAAATTTTATACATTCCATGTATTGTAAAATAAGGGCCACCTTTCCTGATAAAATCAAGAAAGATGGCCCTCATGATGGCTAACAAGTTTATTTATGCAATTGCTTTTCCATCTGCCTTAGCAGCTGCTCCCTGAGCGATTGGAATAAAAATCATAGCAATGATGTAGCAAAGTACATACATAGGAATGAAAGTTCCGATAAATGCAAACAAGAATGCTGGCGCTGGAGCTCCTGCAAAAAGCTGCACATTTACAAAGTTCATTGCAAGTCCGATGATTGCAACAAAGATAAGTACAACTGGAACATTTCCTAAAAATCTTCCTGGAACACTCTCAGGATCAACTTTAAATAATCCTGGAAATTTCATAGCAATAAGTGGAATAGGGAATAGCGCATTTACGATACACGCTAATATGAATCCTAGCAGTATATTAATTGGAAGTGCTGGAGTAGCTAAATTTGCAGCATTTCCTGAAAAAATCATTCCACCAATTGACATAGCTGTTGCCAATGGAATATTCATTACTAAGTTAAATACAATAAAGAACTTTAAACTTGGTTTTCCCATTTCGTTACCCTCCCAATAATTCAATTAGACTGCCTTCGATGGTGAAGGAGTTGGCTCACATACTGATGTGAAGTGCTCTTTACGAGCCTTAAACTCAGGATCCTTGAAGAGGTTCATAAGACGTCCCTCGTTCTCAAAGATATCATCGCCGTGAAGCTTCTTTCCTGAAATTGTGTCATGAGCCTTGTGCTCATCTTCTGGAGCAAACTTGAACTTGAATGCACCGTCTACAACC
The DNA here is from genome assembly GCF_900115355.1 of Pseudobutyrivibrio sp. JW11. NCBI lineage: Bacteria > Bacillati > Bacillota > Clostridia > Lachnospirales > Lachnospiraceae > Pseudobutyrivibrio > Pseudobutyrivibrio sp. JW11. The sequence goes on from NZ_FOWB01000008.1 coordinate 43,544, forward strand.
TCAAGTGTTCCCTCAAGACCGCAAAGCTCGCATACACAGTGAGTTGTGCCTGGGAAGATGTAGAAGTTGTTACCATTGCAGTGAGGACATGCACCTGGCTCGCCCATCCACTTAGCATTGTCAACATCCTTTGCAGCTTCAACAAGGTTGCGTCCGATCTGTCTCATACGCTCAACCTTCTCATCCTGCATAATTACATCCTTTGACCATGAGAAGAACTCATTGTTTACTACAGTCCAAGCTGGGCTCATTGCAAGCATAGCGTGATCTGTCTCAACACGGCATGCCCAGTCAGATCCACCGATACCTACGAAAGAAATTGCCTTCTTCTTTAAGTACTTAGGATCAAGACCTTCCTTACCCTGCTCCTTGAGCTTTCCATCAAGCATGTACATCATTCCGATGTCATGTCCAGGGCCCATACGGTCACATAATACGTGGAATAATCCAGATCCACCTGACTCATAAATTGGGTCAACTACGAGAACGCCATCTGCCTCAGCCATCTTATCGAAAAGCTTTGCAAAATCATCCTTCTGAGAGCAAACCATGCCCTTACCCATTACTAAACTTCTAGAGCAAGCAACACAGCCTGTACAGTACTTGATGTCCCAATCAAATACGTGGATAAACTCGATTTCTGCCCCCATTTCTTTTGCTGCTTCAAGAGCAACACGGCACATTGTATCGTTGTTGCCGTTTCTTGTTCCGCATGAAAGTCCTAAAATTTTCATACCATAAACCTCCTAAATAGTTATTAGTTCCTTTTATAAAATTGTTCCGCTGAACATTTTTATCTAGTTATTTGCCATACGCTAATTTAGTTACTGGCTTCTCTATAACAAGACTTGTAATAAGGCCTACAATATGAAGAATAGGATAGGTTGAAAACCAAACTGCTATAAGCGAATCCCCAACTCCAACATTAATAATGGCCATACAGAAGCTTACTATGGTCACGTATATTGCATTTACGATGAAATTCCTTGCCAACATTTCAAGGAAGGTACCAGGTTTCTGGTTGCAAACTTTTTCTGCAAACCAGCTTCCAATCATCCCCATCGGAAGAATAACTGCTGCAACTGTGTTGATTGTAAAAGCACAGCAGCATCCTCTTACCCATCCGGCCAAGGAATCTCCGCCTGCTAGTATGGTTGCTGTAGTATTGATAGAAAGCGCCATACATACATTGATGATTACATTCCATTTGAAAAAGCGAATTTTATCATCCATTTTTATTTTCCTTTCGCGGGTCTTTTAATTAATAAAGTACAGATTGTTGCAAGAACTATTGCCCCAATCATAATCATGAAAATGCTAAGATATGTGCCTTGCATGTCGTAAATCATACCTGCAAGAGTCCCTCCGAATGATGCCAATAGCAGATTCAAATTGATAATCGAAAAGTTAACTGGATAATTCTTAACACCGTAAAAATCCATTATGTATGCAGAGTTTGTAGGTGTTACTCCTCCGTATGAAAGACCGAAGAAAATAAATCCAATTACAACAAGTGGCAAACTAACTGAGTTGATAGCTACGATGTTGATAAGAACTGAAACCAAGAAAAGTCCGCAGTTTAAAAGCATTGTTTTCTTCTGTCCCAGCTTGTCATACAAGCCACCAAAGATTACTCTTCCAATTCCGTTGAAAACAGAAATAAGTCCTACGATTGTTGCAATAGAGCCTGCTGCAAGTGCAGGGGCTGTCTCTGTAACAATTCCACTTGCCTGCGCGATTAAAGCTAATGCTGCTGCACTAAGCAATATCGCATATACGAAGTAAAGCCAGAAGCTTACCTTCGACACCATCTCTAATGTGGTGAAATCCTCTGAAGTGTTCTTCTTAGTTTCTTTATCCTCTACTGCATATACTTTCTGCTCTTCAGCAGTAGGTTTTCTGACGATAAATGCGCCTATTAAAATTACCGCAAATACGATAATTCCAAGAGCCTTGAACTCAGCTCTCCATCCGAAAGAGCTTAAAAGAGCTGCGTAGACTTTTCCTATAATGAAAGCACCTATTCCAAATCCCATAAGAAGGATTCCAGAGATAAGTCCCTTTTTGTCTGGGAACCATTTTGTAACGCTTCCCATTACAGCGTTATAAGAAAAACCTGCACCAAGGCCAGCTAACACTCCAAAACCTAAATAAAGCATTCCAATAGAAGAAATCATGCTGACTAATTCAAAGCCAATTAAGAAAAGCACTGCAGATGCAATGAAGATGTATCTTGTCTTTACCTTGTCTGCCACAAGTCCTGCAACAAGACCTCCTATACAAAAGAAGCTCATTGCAAGTGTGAAGGTAAGGGAAAGAGCTCCCTTACTCCAAGATGTAAACTCTGCAGCGATAGGACTTGAAAGTACACTCCATGCGTAGATTAGTCCTGCAAACAGAAGCACAATTACTCCTGCGATTGCATAAATCCATCTATTTGTTTTATTCATTTATAAACTCCAAATTTCCAATAAGATTATTCGTAAATTCTTGCCTTTTCCTGGCCTCTCATAACACGAAGAGTGCCTTCAGCAAGAGCCTTCATTTCGTTTTCACCTGGAATTACTTCGATAGGTCCAACGAAACCAACGTGCTTTTTGATTGAGTCTACGAACATATCTGAATAAGCAAGACCGCCTGTAAGTACGATGTAGTCAACCTTTCCGTCAACTGATGGAGCGATACGTGCAATTGTCTTTGCTGTATTGAGAGCCATTGCCTCAAAAAGAAGAGCTGCCTCTTCGTTTCCGTCAACAACCATCTGCTCAACTTCGCGCATGTCTGCTGTTCCAAGGTAAGAAGCGATACCACCCTTACGCTGGAGCTTCTTCATCATTTCTTCCTTTGTGTACTCGCCGCTGTAGCACAAATCTACAAGTGCGTATGTAGGAAGTCCGCCGGCACGCTCTGGCGCAAATGTTCCGATTTCATCGTTGAAGAAATCAACAATCTGTCCATTAGAATGAAGGTTTACTGTGATACCTCCACCAAGGTGAGCTACGATGATGTTTACCTTGTTATAATCAATCCCCTTATCTGCACAAAGCTTGAGGGCTGCTGCTCTTGTATTTAAGTTGTGTCCCTTGGCTGGAACTCTAACGCCCTTAAGTCCTGTGATTTTGTTTACCTCTGTCATCTCGTCAACTGTGATAGCATCGTAGATGTAAGCCTTTACGCCGATTTCCTGTGCAAGGCTATATGCAATGCCTGCGCCAAGATTTGAAGCATGCTGATCAACTGGGTGGAAACGTAATGTATCAACCATCTTCTCATTTACTTCATAAGCGCCAGTCTTTACTGGAGGAAGTGCTCCACCACGACCTACGATTGCTCCAAGAGAATCAAGCTTATCGCCATGCTTTGCAAGGCATGCCATGATTAGTTCTTTTCTCATATCAAGCTGATCATAGATTGTTGGGTAGTTCTTTAAGTCATCCATCGAGTGAGCAATACTTTCAACCCATTGCTGTTCATCAGCCTGATAAACAGCAATTTTTGTTGAAGTAGAGCCTGGATTGATGACAAGAATTTTTTCATTTGCCATGTTTTTCTCCTTATTTAACAGCTGCTGCAGAAACAACTATTGAAAGATATTTCTCCTCAGCCGATGAACCTCTTGAAACCATAACGATTGGGCACTTTGCACCTACGATAAATCCGGCCATCTTTGCACCACAGCTTATTGCATACATCTTTCCCATGATGTTTCCAGCATGGATGTTTGGAGCAACAAGTACATCTGGGTCGCCAGCGATTCTAGACTCAAGTCCCTTGAAATCAGCAAGGTCTTTTCTCATAACGCAGTCGTACTGGATAGGTCCTTCTACGATACAATTTGTAATCTCGCCTCTTTCGTTCATTGCCTGAAGCTCTGCTGCATCAACAGACTCTGGCATCTTTGGATTAACCTTCTCAACACATGCAAGAACACCAACCTTTGGGCAGTCATATCCCATAGCTACAAGTGTGTCTACTGTGTTCTGGATAATCTCCTTCTTCTGCTGAAGGTCTGGATATGTAACCATACCGCCATCAACTGGAAGAATTACTTTGTGATAAGTTGGAACTTCGAACATTGTGAAGTGAGACATAAGTCTTCCCTGTCCAAGTCCGTATTCCTTATTAACAACTTCCTTAAGGATAATTTTTGTATCAACCTTACCCTTCATAAGGAAATCTGCCTTGCCTGAGCTAACAAGCTTTACAGCTGTTTCGCAGGCCTTCTGTAAATCATCAGCAGGAACATCGATGATGTTTTCCTCAGGAATTTCTTCCTTAAGCTTTGCTAAGATTTCTGTAATGATTGCCTTCTCACCAACAAGAATTGGCTCAACAATGCCTTCGCGTCGAGCGTGAACAACAGCTTCAAGTGTATGATCATCGTTTGCACATGCAACTGCCATAATCTTTCTTGAAGGATTGCCCTTTACCTTTGCGATAAGCTCATCAAAATTATGAAATACCATACGCTTTACCTTTCAAATCAAATTAGTTTTTGCCGTTCTTAACCTTGAACTCACGTCCAATTTCAAGACCCTTATCAAATGCTGCCTTGTTGAGAGGTAAAAGCTTTGGCTTGCTTGAAAGCTTGTGCTCTACTGTGCCCCAAACGATTTCTGGAGCGATAACCTCTGTATAACCTACGTAAACACCAAGCATGATTACGTTAAGAACCTTTGCATTACCCATCTCAAGAGCAAGCTCTGTTACAGGTGCCTCTACGATTTCAACATCTGTTCTTTCAATCTTGTCCTTTACGATTGAGCTGTTGATGAAAAGGCGTCCGCCTGGCTTAAGAGTTCCGATGAACTTGTTTAATGAAGGACCGTTCATAACGATAAGGTCGTCCATTGTGTCACCAAGTGGTGCACCAATCATTTCATCTGAAATAACTACGTAGCAGTTTGCTGTACCACCACGCTGCTCTGCGCCGTATGAAGGGAAGAATGTTACATTCTTATCTGTAGAATCACAAGTTGCAGATGCAAGGAATTTTCCGAGGGTCATAACGCCCTGTCCGCCGAATCCGGCTACACATAAATTTGTTTCCATTATTTCTCCTCCATTCCTTTGTCTCTGATGACACCAAGTGGGTATTCCTTAAGCATGTTCTCCTCAAGGAAATCAAGTGCCTTAAGTGAATCAAGTCCCCAGTTTGTTGGGCAGCTTGTAACGATTTCAACAAGTGAGAAGCCCTTGCCTTCCATCTGATACTGGAATGCCTTCTTGATGGCCTTCTTTGTCTTCAATACATTTGCTGGTGTGTTGCAGCTTGTTCTCTCAAGATAGTAAGGAGCTGTAAGCTGGTTGAGCGTCTCACAAACGTGCATTGGATAACCATGCTCTTCAGCGATACGTCCCTTAGGAGCAGTTGAAGCCTTCATTCCGAAAAGTGTAGTAGGAGCAAGCTGACCACCTGTCATACCATAGATTCCGTTGTTTACGAAGATAACTGTGAAGTTCTCGCCACGGTTTGCTGCAGACATTGTCTCTGCAAGACCGATTGATGCAAGGTCACCATCACCCTGATATGTATAGTAAATAGTATCTGGATTTGCTCTCTTCATACCTGTTGCAACTGCACATGCTCTACCGTGTGGAGCTGTGATGTTGTCGTATGCCATGTAGTCCATCTGAAGACCACAGCAACCAATACCAAGAACAGCTGCTGTCTTATCAACGATACCGAGCTCATCGATAACTTCTCCGATTAACTTCATAACTGAAGAATGCATACATCCTGGACAAAATCCTGAAACCTTGTCCTCCTGAATTGTTTTTGTTCTGCTATATAATAATTCTGCCATGTTAAGCCTCCTGTCCTGCTATTTTCATTACAGCCTCAAGCACGGCCTCTCTTGACATTACGTTACCACCAGAGCATAAGCACTTCTCAACTGGGCAACGACGTCTAACAACTGCTTCAACATCTGTTGCATACTGAGCTGGGATTGACATCTCAACATCAAGAATTGCCTTTACCTTTGAGTAATCTAACTTTTCAAAAGCTTCTGTTGGGAATGGGTTAAGTGTGATAGGACGAATAAGTCCAACCTTGATTCCCTGCTTTCTGAGAATGTCTACAGAAGACTTAGCAATACGTCCTGAAATACCATAAGCTGTAAGGATGATTTCAGCATCCTCAACCATGTATTCCTCAACCATTACGTCATTCTTCTTCCATGACTCATAAAGTGCTGCAGCTTCTTCGTTACACTTCTGCATAACAGTTGTCTGCCACTGACCTGGCTGGATCCAAGCACGATTTGCATAATCAAGCTCATGTCCTACGCAAGCCCACTTCTTCTTTGACTCTCTGATTTCAGCAACCTTTTCCTCAGACATCATCTCTGGAAGCTCAACTGGCTCCATCATTGTTGCGATAACACCATCAGCAAGGATGTGAACTGGGTTTCTATCTCTATCAGCAAGCTCGAAAGCCTTAACTGTAAGATCTACAGCTTCCTGTACTGTTGAAGGAGCAAGTACCATCATCTGGAAACCACCGTTACCAGCTGCCTTTGTAGCCTCAAAGTAATCCATCTGTGCTGGCTGGATTGAACCTACTCCAGGGCCCCCTCTTGCGAAGTTTGTATACACAATTGGAATACGAGCTGATGCACAATATGAGATACCCTCACTCTTAAGTGCGATTCCTGGTGATGATGAAGATGTCATTGCTCTGACACCTGCTGATGCTGCACCGTAAACCATGTTGATTGATGCAACCTCAGACTCACCCTGTATAAATGTTCCACCAACTTCTGGAAGTCTTCTTGAGAAATACTCTGGGACTTCGTTCTGAGGTGTGATAGGATAACCTGCGAAAAAACGGCAACCGGCACGTACTGCTGCTTCAGCTACAGCCTCGCTGCCCTTCATAAATGTTCTAGCCATTTTTTAATCCTCCTTATAAATCTCAATTGCCCCATCAGGACAAATGCGACCGCATGTGAGACAACCTATACAGTCATCTTGTCTTGCAGCCACTACATATTCATAGCCTTTTGCATTTACTTCTGTTCCAACTTCTAGAACATTCTTTGGACAGAATTTCATGCAATAACCACAGCTTTTGCAACGTTCGGCAACTACATTAACTTTAAACTTTGCCATTATTAGACCTCCTTTATCTAATATCTATCCATAAACTTAGTCCCTAAGCCATTCATAGGTTAGGAACAAGTGTATAGGCATAATCTTTTCTTTTTGGAGCTTGTTTTTAACGGATTCGTATAATCCTTCATGAACCACATTCATTTCTATTTCTCTGTATTCAGAAATGATTTCATTCATTTTGTTTGCGCCATCAACAACCTCATCAATAGTTGTTGTCAGGCCTGCATTTGGATTATCCACAAAGTGAATATCCTCAAGTGTTAAATGGGAAACTGCGAGAATTTCCGAAAGGAATCGATCAATGTGATCAATGTCCTGGCAGAATGGTCTGTAGTAATTTAGTACATACATGACACATAGGGATTTTTTGTCCACACCAAGCATGAATCCTCCTATGGATCTGGCGCCGATATCATCACCGCCTACATCCATAACAACAATGCTTTCCGGATCTGCTAAAAGCTCTCTGACTCCTCCTACTACTGTTGGAGCATCAAAGAATTGTTCTTCATAGTGGATATTTACTTCAGAGAGCTTCCCGCTGTTTAGCAAATCCCTGGATCTAAATAGAGGTTTTGTCATGTCCATATCAATCAGATGGACATGCTTATCAGTATTTTTAGCAAGGTATTCAGCAAGATTAAGAGCTATCTCGCTCTTTCCGCATCCCGCCTCTCCAATGAGAATGAAATTTGTTTTGTTCATTGCTAATGCATTTTTGATTAGTTGCATTTTTCTACCTCGCTAAAACCTATAAGTGAATTTATCTAAGTGTGATATAGCCCTTGTACTGTCTTAAATTGTCAGATGTACATCTGTCACCAAGGAATACTGAAGCTATATTGTGCTGTGGCTTTAAGAATGGGAACTCATCCTGCTGTGCCCAAGCTGGCTTTGTAAGATGTGTCTTTGCAAGGTTTACACAAAGCTCATGCCATTCTTCTGGTCCTTCAAACCAAACCTCAACAACTCTATCGAACTGTGCTTCTGGAGCACCGTAGTTAACGATTACCTTGCTACTTACTACTCTGTTTACTCGAACAGATCCTGTAAGGAATGGAACCACTTCTTCATGGAACCATCTTTCTCCTTCTTCCTTACCGCACTCCTCTGGATACTTGATAAGGAACTGCCAACGGAAGTTTGGTCCATCTTCCATTGTTCTATCTTTTCCCTTGAAATCTTCCTCCCAGTTGATTGGAACGAATGAGAAAATAAATGGTGGGAAATCTCCGCCACCTGCTGCACGACCTGCGTCGCCAGACTCTGAATTATCATGTACTGTCGCACTTTCTACATCAGGAATACATCCCTGCCAGCGAAGTACATCCATTGGCATATATTCACAGAAGATGTTGTTTGCCATCTCTGGAAGATGCTCATTTACTAACCAGTAATGCTCTGTAAGCTGCATCTCTCTTGCACCAAATCTTTTTCCTTCTGGTGGTGTTGGGTATGCCTGGTAGAACGCATACTTTGTTACATATGGGGAAAACTTGCTGATGCTTTCTGGCACATGATGATAGTAGAGCCAGTGCTCAAGCTTAGGTCTGTATTCTTCCTTTGCTAACCCCACATAGATTAAGCTTCTCATTAAGTTAAACTCGTAAGCCATAACAATCCTCCTTCTACATCGGTTAGATAAAACTAACCAACTGGACATCTCTTTTAGGCACATTTATTGTGCATATTTAACTATTTGTGATAATAACACCGCAGATTCTTGATAAAAAATATCAATATTGTTGGACATTGATAACAAAATTGATATAAGTCTGTTAAATTTTTAACCCATATAATGAAAGAAAATTTTTATCCAGATTTGGATCTAAGTGAGAAATTTTTTTCAATAACAAAATTGATATTATTGATGACCACTTTTTAATATTGGACTTAGCCAAAATTTGAGACCTATAATTAAGGCAATCACTTATAAGGAGGTTTTTATGAGCGAAAAGTTTTATGCTAAAAGCCCAGGAAACGAAGGCTATATAAAGAATATGGAAGTTGTCGCATATCACGATGCTGACAATCATTACTTATTCCAATCACAGTTATATAAAACAGCTGACGGCAAGTATTATCTTTACGGCGGCTGCTTCTACGGATATGGTGTTGAAATTATCGATGTAACAGACCCTGCAAATCCTCGTCATGTACAGTACATGCCTGTTATGGATCCAGAGGTTTATCCTTACATGTCTACACCTAAGGTTCAGATTGCAGATGATCTCATGATTGTTTCAAATGGTAACTGTCTTGAGTTCCTTCATGGACCTGCTCCAGAGAAGTACACTCCAGCTCCAGGCGGAGTACATATCTTCTCTCTTAAGGAAGACCCAGAGCATCCTAAGAAGCTTTCATTCTGGTCAACAGGTGATGAGGGCAACCCAGGTGCCGGTGTTCATCGTTTCACATATAACGGTGGCAAATATTTACATCTTTCTGCTACAGCAGTTGGATTTAAGGATTTCATCTACAGAATCGTAGATATTTCAGACCCAACAAATCCACATGAGGTTGGACGTTGGTGGAATCCTGGTCAGTTCTATGGAAATCAGACCAAGAAGACTAGAGAAAAAGAATGGAATGGATGGCAGGGCTACAATACATACCCTGGTTTCGTACATTTTCCATATGTTGATGGCGATACAGCTTATCTTAGCTGCGCTGGTGCCGGATTCAAGATTCTTGATGTTTCAAATCCAGAGTGGCCACAGGTAATCGGTGAAGCAAAAATGACTCCACCTTTCGCTACAAAGTTTGGCGGTGCACTTTGCCACACATTCATGCCAATCCATGGCACAAAATATGCTATTGGTATGCAGGAAGGTGAGCGTCAGTGGACTTATAACAAAAACGATTTTGATAAGTTCGGCGTACAGGCTATGTGCGGTATTGAGATGTTTGATATCTCAGATCCTGAGGATCCAGTACTTATTTCAGTACTTCCTTATCCTGAGGTTCCAGAGGACTTCCCATATAAAAACTTTAATGATTTAGGATACGGTTATCCTACATCCTTTGGTCCACACAATCTTCATGAGCCAATGACTGGTAAGCCTTGGCTTGAGGATAGAAGTGACAGAGCTTATGACTGCTACTTCCACGCAGGACTTCGTGTATACGATATTTCTGATCCATATGTACCAAAGGAAATCGCTTACTTCATCCCACCAAACCCAGAGAAGCTTTGCTTCGATGTAAAGATGCCTAACAAGCCTCTTGGAACAGCTGAGGATTTGGTTGTTGATGACAGAGGATACATCTACATGAACGCAATGCATGATGGTGTTTATATCCTTAAATGTTTAGTATAGGTTATTTCTACTAATTTTAAATTCTCCATATATAAATAACAGTTGCCCACGTGACAGCTGTTATTTTTTTGCTATAATAGGGGGCATGAATGATAAACAGATAGAATGTTTTTTACAAACAGCAAAACATTTAAGCTTTACAAAAGCTGCTCAAAATTTATATCTTCCTCAGCCAGCAGTCAGCAGATATATTTCTGCCTTGGAAGAAGAGCTTGGAGTGAATCTTTTCATCAGAGAAAACAGCAGACACATTTCTCTGTCCGATGAAGGCACACTTTATTTCAATTTCTTCCAGCGCTATTTTGCTGAGTTACACAACATCCGCAAGATGCTTGCCAACACTACCAACCATATCCGCTTGGGATACAATATCGGCTGGAATGTTTCAAGCTTTCTTCCAAAGGTTGTTAATGAATGCCGTAGTGAGGATCCCGACTTTATGATTTCATTTGAATGTCTTGGCTTTAGAGACCTTCTCCAGGCCCTTGAGGACAAGCATTTAGATGCAATTATTACTTCATCGGATTATGTTGAGGGAAGAGCTGATTTGGTTAGATACAAGTTCACAAGCATACCTCGTATCGTTGTATACTCTGAGCTTTTACCAGATTTTGACAAAATAAAAACAGCTGCCGATTTCGCATCATATACTTTCTATATGATTGACGATCCACGTGTCGGCGAGCTGTGTCAGGACATTGAATTATTATTTAGACCTTATGGTTTTGTTCCAAGATTTACTGCAGTGCCAAACATCAATACAGTGTTTGCCTCTGTAGAAAATGGACTGGGAGTGGCGGTTCTGGACGGTTGGTACCAGGGAATCCACCACCCGGGAATCCATTATTTTAATCTTAATGATCATCTTCCAATTTCTATCGCTTGGAAGCGTAATACTATTTCGTCTTCAATTGATATGCTCTATAAAAAAATCAACGAGCATTTCAAATCTATCGACTAAAGACCGCAATCCTTTGCCAGTTGTTCAAAGGCTGGCAAAGAGCGTTCTATCATTTTGTAATCCACACAATATGCAATACGTACATATCCCGGACAGCCAAATGTCTTTGTAGAAACCAGAATAATATGGTTTTTCTTTGCTGCCTTTACAAACTCTTCCTCGTTTTCATATGGAGATTTTACAAGCAGATAAAATGCTCCCTGTGGCTTCACAACTTCAAAGCCAAGTTCTGTAAGCTTGCTATATAAAAGCTTTCTATTCTTGTCGTAGAATTCCAAATCTACGTCTACATCAAGGCATCTTGATACTACAAGCTGGAATAGAGATGGGGCGTTAATATATCCCAAGCATCTATTGGCTACAACCATAGCACCAATCATTTCCTCGTAGTAATCCATTCTCTTAGAAAGAGCCATGTAGCCAATTCGCTCTCCTGGAAGGGAAAGAGTCTTGCTGAATGAGTACATGTAAATGCTGTTTTTGATGATAGAAGGAATGTAAGGCACCTCATCTCCATCGTAAACAAGCTCTCTGTAAGGCTCATCTGCAATGACATAAATTGGGTGGCCTACTCTCTTTTCAGCCTTCTCCAAAATATCTGCTAGCTTCTGAAGTGTAGCTGCAGGATAAACCTTTCCAGAAGGATTATTTGGATTATTTACAATGACACACTTTGTTTTCTCGTTGATAAGCGCATCAAGCTCATCCAAATTCAAATCGAAATCATCAAGCTTTGCTGGCACTACCTTTAAAATACCGCCATAGTTTGCCACATAGCTTCTATATTCACCAAAATAAGGTGCGAATGCAATTACCTCATCCTCGTATCCTAAAAGTGCTCTAAACACGCAATTCATGGCGCCAGCCGCACCTACTGTCATAACGATATCTTCTGGCCCATAGCCCATATCAAACTTTTTATTTAAGCTGTTTGCAACATTTGATCTAACCTCATCAAATCCTGCATTCTTCATATATCCATGAACATATGAATCAGGATTCTCAGCTAATATATCCTTAATTGCCTGTGTAACCTTTGCAGGTACTGGCGCTGCAGGATTTCCCAAGCTGAAATCATATACATTCTCTGCACCAACCTCAGCTGCAAGGTGTAACCCCTCTTCAAATAATTTTCTAATTGTAGAACTGCCTGCTACAAGCGCTTCCATGTTCTTCGAAATAACCATTCTTCTCACCCTCTCTGTCGCTTTAAATCGTTAAATTACTTTGTATTATATGCCTCTTTTTCCCTAATGTCCATGCAAAAAATAAGAGACTAGACAAATGTCCAGTCTCTCATTTTTATCTATACTCATACATTCCTTTAATTCATGCTACCACGAGAGATTGTGAGGATGTCATGGAGGATTTCTTTGGTGCTTTCCATGTCAGCTTCACAGTCTTGGTTGAGAGTGATGCTAGATTCTGAAGATGCAGCAACTTCCTGTGATGTTGCAGATAGGTTGCTGATGGCATCCATTACCTTACTGTTGGCATCTACACAGCCATCTACATTATCAGAGATTGTAGCTACGCGGCGAGCAAGATCTGTGATTTTCTCAAGGATGATTTCGAATTTCTCTCCAGTTTCTGCAATCATTTCGCCCTGCTGATTTGCTGATTCCACACTCTTTTGCATGTTTGTAGATGCTGTATTTACACGCTGAATTAACTCGTCGATTGTTGATGAAATCTGCTCTGCAGATTCTTTTGTATGCTCTGAAAGTGCACGGATTTCATCAGCTACTACTGCAAATCCTTTACCTGCTTCTCCTGCTCTGGCAGCCTCAATTGATGCGTTGAGGGCAAGAAGGTTTGTCTGGCCAGATATATCAAGAATTGTACCAACGATATCCTTTACAGTTACGGCTGATTCCTGAAGCTCGCTTGTCATTGTGGCAGTTTCTGCATTGATTGTAGATGCCTCGTCTGATTTAGCACGAAGCTCTTCAATAAGGGCGTTACCATCGCTGATGTTCTCTGATACTTCATCTGAGTTCTTTCTCATCGCTCTAGCCTGATGAGCAATCTCTTCAAGGGAATCTGTAATGTTTGAATTCATTTCTGTTTGAGTCTGGATAGCCTCTGCTGTAAGGTTTACAGACTCGCTAATCTGCTGCGCAGCCTCTGCGCTGGAGCTAACCTTTGACGCCAATGCCTCCATTGCATCGTTTGCATCCTCAAGCTTCTTAGCAATAGTAATACCTGTATTTTTAATAACCTCAGAACTCTCTTCTTGAAGTCTTACATTCTCTTCGATTTCATCCATTGTTTCTTTGTTCTGAAGTGAATTAAGACGCACATAGAATATACCCATAAGAGAAAGTAAAACCATAAATATGGAATCTGTCATTACGGCAAAATGTCTGTCTGCAACCTCCACTGAGAACATGTAAAACAATGGAATATACAATAGATTAATAACAGCTGTAATTATGGATGTAGCTATAGTCAGTTTTACATCGTTGAATAAAAGGGAAAGAATAATAAATGCTGGTCCAAATGCCCACATGTATGTGACATGAACACATCCTGCCATCAATACAGCGTATCCAATGAGCATTGAGCCTATCATCAAATATCTGCCTCTTGTTCTGCGGCTGTATCGGAGGTATGCATAAATTGAGAATATGAACACAATTATCTGCAGTATAGACATAGTCGTTGTATTTATAAATGAAAATCCTACTCGCTGAGCGCTATATAGGATTGTAGCTGCTAATTCGAATACCTGGATAATACAAGCCAACTTGAATCCTAGCTTATTACTTTCGTATATATGTCTTTCTTTTATATCCATAAAAAGTCCTCCTATCCCTTATAACTAAGAGAATATATTGATTTTTATTTATTTTCAACAAGGTTCACAGTTTGTTACGCTTTTTTAGTATAAATGTTCATCATTAGCTATTTATAACAATAAAAAATACCTTCTTGAAATATCATTCCAAGAAGGTATTATAGCTCAAATTTATTATTCTGTTACAACGTTTTCATCAACATCAGATGTATTTTCTTTATTGAATTCACCTGCTGCTAATTTCTTTTCGTAACGTGTGTAAATAATCCATGCAGCTAATCCGAAGATTACTGGACCACTTAATGACCAGAATGTTGTCTTCCAATCGCCATCAAGAGCTGGCTGAATAATAGCAAATGCGTTTGCAAAGAACAATGTAAGTGTTACAACATAGCCCCAGATATTTGCAGACTTCTGTGTCTTGAATACTTCGAAGCTTCTGTCGATGTTCTTCATCTTCTTAAACTTAGGGAATGCAAATGAAATAAACATGTATGGTACTGTCATACCAACGTTTACCATAGCTGTAAGGATAACGAAGAACTGCTGCATTGTATCTCCACCAAATGAAACTAAAAGAACCATGATGCAAACAATTGCACACTGAATCCACATAGCGTTCTTTGGCATACCATCCTCTGCGATTTCACCCATCTTACCTGGCCAAAGCTCCTTTGGAGTTCCGTCGATAATCTGCTTAAGTGGTGAATAAACAAGTGTAAACATAGCACCCATAAGTGCAAGAAGCATGATAAGTGCGTATACTCGAGCGAATCCGTGAGCAAGCGCAACCTGTGTAGCTGCTGAAGCGCCAAAAGCCTTACCAAATGCTGCTGCAAAGTTTGACATGATTACATATGAAACATTTCCAAGTGTAATATTGTCTGAGCCAAGGATTTCGCTGTAGTTTGTAAATGAACCTACAAGCATGATAAGAAGAGCATAACCAACTACGATTACCATAGCTGCTGTAACAATTCCCTTAGGGAAGTTCTTCTTTGGGTTCTCTGTCTTGTCAACAAGACCACCAACTGCTTCGATTCCGCCGTAAGCGAAAAGTGCATATACAATAAATGATAAAATCATGATTGGGCTGCCCTGGTATGCTGCATTAAGAGGGACCATCAATGACTCTGTGCCAAGGAATGGCTGCTCAAGCTGACCATGACGAGCAATAATCATAACGATTGAACCAACTACTACCATGATGTTGATTACAAGAACTGCTGTACCACCGATTGATGTTACCTTGCTAATCTTATCAATACCCTTTGAATCAAAGTATGTGATAAAGATAAAGAAGATGATTGCCATGATACCAAGAAGTCTTGAGCCAGAAAGGATTTCTGAGCCAAAGAAAGACCAGCTTGATGTGCAATCCTCACCAAAGATAAGGTTTGATACAGGTACCCAGATACCTGATGAAACATTTACCATCCAAAGTACATATGATGTGTACCACATGAATGTTCCGATGAATGCATACTTAGGACCTACTGACTTGCACATCCAAGAATACATACCACCTGTCTCATCCTTAAATGCAGAACCAAACTCTGCTACCATAAATGCAAATGGTATAAAGAATAAAATACCAGCAATTACAAACCAAGGAATTGCTGCATATCCCATCAAGTAATATGAACGTGGGATATTGTTGAATCCGTATACTGATGTAAAGATCATCAGTATGAGGGCCATGAGCCCTAATTTCTTTTCTTCTTTCATTACTACTTCCTTTATAAAATATATTCTGTATTTAATTTTCTTATACACGCAGCGTCCTCGATTATACCATGATTCTCAATGTTTTTAGGGCTCTTAAACACAGAAAATACAATGCATTAGCACTTTAAACTTTAGAACTTTAAATACTAAAATTTCATGCAACAAAAAAACCTCCCTGGATATTTCTATCCAAGAAGGTTTTGAAAATTTATTTTAATACAACTTAGCACCAGCTAGTCAATATACTTTGCATTAACATACTTTGTAGCTCTTGCTCGTCCAATCTTTTTTACAGAGCCCTCCTTTACCATTTTACCAAGAACAGCTTCTACTGTTGTTGGACTAACATCTATCAGCAATTCACATATTTCAGATTTAGACACTGGTAGTACACTATTTAAAACTGTTTGTTCTATTCTTTCACTTTTAGGAATTTTCTTTCCATTAACTGTCGAGAATCTTTTATCTAGTTCTTTATAGCATCTGTATAAAGTTGATAAAAAATTCTTCATAAACTCAAAATAGGAATTTTCATTCTCATGCCATCCTTGTGAAGAATCATGTAACGCTTCATAATAAAAATCCTTCGAATTATTAATTTGCTCCTCAAATGAAACGTATTTACAAACATCATATCCACTCTTATACAATAATAAAATAGATAGCAATCTGGAAATTCGTCCATTACCATCTGAAAATGGATGTATACATAAAAAATCTAAAATTACACAAGGAATTAAGAGCAACCTATTAATTTTAGGATTATCTCTAGCATCTATATAAGCTAATATAAGCTGCTCCATTGCTTCATTAGTCTCATTTGCTGGAATTGGAGTAAAACGTACTTTTCGTCTTCCATTCTCATCAACTTGTAGAATCAAATTATCCTCTTCCTTATATTTTCCGGATAATTCATAACCAGCTAGATTTGTCATCATATGATGCATGTGTAAAATTGTATTTTCATTAAAGCTCATAGATTGATGATTCTTATGAATCTCATCTAATGCGTCTCTGTATCCTGCAATTTCACATTCACTATGATTTAATGGTGCACTATCACCATCTACAATTTCCTTAATCCTTGCATCAGTAGTAATGATTCCTTCAATAGCATTAGAACCCTTTACAGACTGCACTCTAGCGATTTTTTCGAGTTCTGTATAAATACTTTGGTTTCCATCCTTGCGCTCAGATGATATTGCATCAAATGCAGCAATTGATGCTGTCAAATTAACCATTTCAGCAGGCAACATTCCATCATCTAAAAATGAATAATCAAATTTATGCATACTGTACCTCCTCAAGTATCTGCATATAATATACAAAAAAATATGCAGATACTCAAGCAGTATCTGCATATAATTCTCTATTTTATATGCAGATACTTGATTCATCTACTTGATATCATATGCAGTAGGATTCTTGTTGGCAGTGCTACTATCAAAATCTTCTTCGGTACTGCTTTTTCTTCCCAAGTCAGGTAATTCTGCTGGCTGGTCATTGCCAATAGTTTCATAAATTGTACTCCAGTTCTTTCTATTCAACACTATATGATGCCATATAATTAAAAAAAGTAAACATACGCATAATACTTTTATTATTTGTATGCTTACTTTAATATAATACTTTTTAATTAATACAACTTCGCACCAGCTGGAATGTGGTTATCTATATTTTTCCAACAATTCTCTCGCCATATCTACACAGCATGATTTTTTCCACCCCTTTGCATCGCCCACAATATACAATCTATACCTTGCTCTGGTTACTGCAACATTAACTATATTCTTGTTAACAAAGCCTATACCTGTATTTTTATCGCTATCATCACATCCCAGAAGGAATATAACTTCATTAGCCTCCTTACCTTGGAAAGTGTGTACAGTACCGATTTTCTTATACTCATAGTCAAGCATATAGTCTTTGTCTATTTTAGTATCAGGATGATTTTTACAATATCGCTTTATATATTCTTTGATGCCTGCAACAACAGTTGTAAAAGGACTAATAATATATAAGCTAGGCTCAGGATTCTTACTAAAAGCTATTTCTAGTAATTCGCAGACCTTTTCTCCCTGTGCTTCTACAAAATGATCCCCATTACCTCTTTCTTTTCCTACTACATCAATCCACTCAGATCTATCTTTAATAAATTGTTTTTGTAGCCCAGCTTTTGGCTCTGCAGTTTTCTTTTTCATGATGCCATTGTAGGAAATCGCATTGGAAATATCATACATAGGAGAAATGCACCTTCTATGAACCACTAAAGGTGATCCAACCCATTCTTCTCCACCTTCATTATTATCCAAATTGGTCCCTAAACAATTAAGGGTATCTGCAAAGCTCTGCACTGATAAAGTTTTATTTTTATAAAAATCAAGGTCACTATCGCTAAAAGCCATTTTCAAAAGTGCTAAATCATCTGTAACTACTGGCTCTACCTGCCTTGGATCTCCTACGATAATCGCCTTCCTGCTTCTATACAATGCTCCAACTGCCATCTGTGGTTGAGCCTGTCCTGCTTCATCTACTACAAGAGTACCTATCACAGAAGGTCTCTTAACATCTCTTAAAAAATTTCCTACCGAAGCAAAAGTTGTTGATACCACCGGTACAAACAAAAATAATGTCTGCAAAACTGCTGGCACAAAGTTATCCTTATCACTCTGAACAAAATCAATTTTCTTTCCATCATCTCCCATACGGACACCCCAATAATGGCCCAGGGTCTTAAAGTTATCTCGGCAATGGTTGGAGGATAATACAAATTCTTTATTGAGCTTCATGGCAAGTGCAAATAGCTTTTCTCTCTCTCTGTTATACTGCTCAGTAAGCCATGGATTTTCTACCTGTGCATCAGTTGATTCTTCAGTAGTTGAAAGAAGTTTTTCTATAAACGCAGCATCAGCTATTGTAAGTTTTCTCATGCAGTCATTTTGATCATAAGCTTTTATCCGCGCCTCATATTTTGAAACAGCCTCATTATATTCATTCTCACTTGCTACAACTCTCATTTTCTCAGACTCAACATCAGATTTTAGCTTATCAATCTTAGCCTGTTTCTCTTTTAAATTATCATCGACTCCATCGAGTTTATACGTATATTCTGAATACTGTCTCTGCATTTCTGCAGCTGATTTTTGTACTTCCGCAATTGATTTTTCAATTACATTTAATTCTTCCTGCTTCCTTGCAGCCTCCGATTCATAATTGTCTGCCAGACGGTTTGCCGAATCATATTTTTTCTTATTTAGAAGTTTTGTAATAAACGATACACTTCTTCTAGTATTGAACGAGAGTTCATTATTTTCTTTAATCTGCTTATAAAGATTTTCTTTTTCCTGTCCTAAATTCTGATTCTTATACGCAAGCTTTCTTAAAAGTTCAGACCTCTTATCACGCTCTATCAAAAGCGTTTCTCTGTTTTTCTCTATATCAGCCAGTTCTGTCTGTACAATATTTATTTGCTCTGATATCTCGTTAATTTTATTCTTGCTATCATTTCTTGTTTCTTCAATACGCTTCCTGCTTTTCGTACATTTCATCATGGCTAATTGAAGGTTATCCAAGTCTTTTTGATGCTTTAGTACTATAGCAAGCTGCTTGTTAAAAGCATCTCTAGCCTTAATATATTTTTCTCGTCTCTTAACGGCGGCTTCCTTATTGACGTAGAAATCCATATCAATTTTCATCAAAGCATTCCCATAAAAACGAGAAAGATTAGATCGTTTTCCAAGAGGAGCTGCTATCAATC
Organism: Pseudobutyrivibrio sp. JW11; assembly: GCF_900115355.1. Classification (NCBI taxonomy): domain Bacteria; kingdom Bacillati; phylum Bacillota; class Clostridia; order Lachnospirales; family Lachnospiraceae; genus Pseudobutyrivibrio; species Pseudobutyrivibrio sp. JW11. The sequence continues at coordinate 63,229 of NZ_FOWB01000008.1, forward strand.
CCCATGCACTAGCATCATCCAAAAGCTCTCGGGCGTATTTTGTGAAATAAACATCTCGATATTCATCACCCGATTTAGTCGTTTCTATATCTTCTGATTTATCCGGATCAAATAGATCTTCCACTTCCCGCAGCTTTTCCTTCAATTCATCAGAATCATTGGCTAAAGGTTTAAGATCAGAAAGCATGCTCTTTGGCAATTCTTTTGAAATATTCTCAACTGCAGCATTATTGCATGAAGTTACAAGCATACTGTAATCATTTATGGAGTCATTTTTCAATGAATACCATTTTTGAACAAACTTTGAATATGCGTTATTTTGCTTGTCACCATATTGAAATCTATGCTCATCAAATGCATCATCCGGATTATCATACTTCGATAGCAGTATCGCTCTGTTTACTATATTTCCTACTATAACTTCTTTTAAAAGAGTTGTCTTTCCTGTTCCTGGAGGTCCATTAACAGAAAAAATATTACCATTACCATCAGTTACATCATCTACACCATTCAACGCTGCATTTATAGCCACCTCCTGCATCATTGCTGGCATAAACCTAGATGGCCACTTACCCAGCGGAGCTACTTGTGGTCTTAGTAACATATTCAATACACATTCATGGAAATACTTATTTATCGGATTTATAAGATCTAACTGTTCATGATTACTATTAGCAGCAATTTCAATGTACTTTTGGAGATCTTCTGTCATCTTGCCAGTTTCAACAAGCTTATTGTTTTTGACCTTTTCCAAAACCATATTAATATCTGTCGAAAAATAATCGTGACTAAGCCCTAAGTAATTATCATCCTCTTTCTTATCCTTAGTTTTCTCATCGGCAAACACTTGAAATGACAATCCATAAATCACTTCATATGCATCAGGATTTTCATCTGTAATTTTGATACTTCCTCTTACATATTCATCAACAATATAAGAATAGAGTTTTTTTACTGTTTCCAGCTTAACAGCTTCAACAGCCAAACTCTTAGCAGTTGATACCTTGTTAACATCAGTAACAATATCTGTACTTTCATGCCTTTCAATATTTTTACCAAAAAACTTTTCTTCAAGGTCTCGGCAATCCGAACTATAATTTTTGGCCTTAAGATACTCTGATAAATCACCATCTGTATCCTTTAATTTATTCATTGCCCACAATACTGGAGATAGTGACAATGACTTTTCAGCGAACTTTCCGTCTGATGTAATCTGGAAACTTACCATAGCAATTTTTTCATTTGATTTTTCAGGACGCTTTGGTAAATCATTATAATCAACTTTGATAAGCTTTGTTATCTCTTCAATACAACAATCTCGCTTTACCTTTCCAACATAGAAAGAAACATCTCCCCATAATTGCATTCCACATTTTTCTGTTTCATCGCTGATTATTTGAAACAGATCTTTATCCATATCGTCATCTTTAAGCTTGATAAATGTTTCGAGGCTTTTGGCACCAGTCGCTCCCATGGCAACTTTTTCTTTCTGCCTCCGAACTTTATTCATGACATCATAATTATCTGGATATTTATCCTGCGATAAAAACTCAATTGCAAACCAGTAATTTAAGACTTTCTCAGCAAGTAACTGTGATTTTTCCATAAATCTATGCCCTCCACGGAGCTTAACACTTAATTTATAAACGACATTAACCATTATACCGAATATTAAAGCGTCTGTCTGTCCCCGATTATACCGCTTAAATCGACCACGTCACTTCCGATTATTTCCTACCACTCAGGTCGATTTTCAGTCAAAAACAGGTCATTTACAATCTGTGTGGTCAGGCGAATGCCATCCCACTTCCCAACTATACATCCGCAATATATTTGTTTTTGCGGATAATTGGTAAACTACAATTGCTTTAAAAAGTCAATCAATCCTTTGGTAACATCTTCTGAATCAACTCCAAGCCAATTAGCATCCCTAGTTCTAAGTCTGCTCGTATAAGATTTATCCTTAAATACCATATTCACTCTTTTGATGATACCGGTTATATCTTTCTCACGCATTTTAGGATCATTATATACATATATTCCTAGACACTTTTTGAACTTATCCGCATCAACATGGCTACTCAGAAAATACATATCAAAGATATCCTTATAACGACTGGATAATGCTCCAAATCGAAGTAACGATCTCAGTTTTTCAGCAAACATCTGCTCGTTCGAATTAATGAGCAGACTGGCTCCATCATCATCATATGCAATGTCAAAGCAATACTCTTCCTGATCTATATCAAACTGCGTATGGACTCCAAGATCGAGTTTATTTTCAATACTAAAGCCCTTAGAATCGGTAATCTTTATGTATATTCGTTTGCCGTGATAATCTTGCTGCTTCAGTTCCTTAATCTCGCCAACTCTTTCAACTGTTATCCCGTCCAGACAATTCAGTTTTCTAACAAAAGCATTTATCGCTTCGTCAGCCAACGAGTATCTAATAAAATCAAGGTCAATATCCTGAGTTGCTCTACGAACATTTCCCGTTTTGCTCCTCATAACTACGCCGCCTTTTATTGTCACATTCCTATTGAGTGTGCTTGCGGAAATAGCTTTTAAAATAAGATCTTGGCACACTTTAGACTGCGCATTTGCATCTCCATAGCCATTTTCTATTTCTTTCTGAATCATTGCATCAATATCTATCATCACAATACCTCCAACTGTAATAGTTCCATTATCATTGAGGTTTTAGGAACCTCATATGCATAGTCTTGTATAAGCGGGATATCCAGATCATGTATCATGTCTCGGTAATTAAGAAGTATCTCTTTATAATAATCAAAAGGCAATTTACTTTTGTGTCTTAACAATTCAACAAGCATTCTTTCCTTGCTGTATATGTTAATCACACATCCTTCTCTTTCCATTTGTTCAACTCCGAGATTTAACAAATTCTTATTTTCGAAAATCTGAATTATATTTTTTTTGTAAATTTTTGCAGCATCCCTGTCCGTGGCTATACAATATTTTTCAGGAATTACGTCGGTCAAGCCATGATAGTAAAAAGCGCTGTCCATTGCAAATACAGCTTTCGGATACTTCATAGATATAATTTGTAATGCCGGAACATACTTTGTATCAGAATAAACACCTTTTTCCTGCTGAAAGAAGTCGCCTTCTCCAACAGCCTTTTTTAAAAGATATTTACTGCCAAACTTAGTAACAGCATCCTCATATGTATATAGCATTTCCCAAACCTCCGCATTTTTGTGTTTTTTGCGTATGTATAGGTAAATTATACATCTGATTTTGTTAATCAGCAAGAATTTAATCTTTTACATAAAATTTTTTTGGACAATCCTTGACTTCTTTTCTTTTTTGTAATCTCCGCTACACTCCTCGTAATACAGGCAAGTCAAACAACATTGCCCACATTGCTTCTCCTGAATCCTCCATTTTCTTCGAAGCCAATATATAAATCTTCTCATCGTCTGCGTCCTCCACAGTTGTTCATCTTCATAAGTTCTGCCAATACTGTAAACGGAAAAATTAAAATACAAAGGATAATCATATGTTACCTCCATGCTTCCGCCATACGTTTTCTTCTTACATCATCAATATACATTCCGACCTGTACGTTAAAAACGCCAGTTCTCTATAAAAAAAATAGAACTACCAACTAAGGTAGTTCTATCACATGTTCTCTTTTTTAATTAGTATAACTTAGCACCAGCTGGGATGTGGTTGTCAATCATAAGAAGGTGAAGCTCTTCATCCTCGCTGTCCTTAAGGTTGTTGACTGCTGAAAGAAGCATACCGCATGATTCGATGCCCATCATTGGTCTTGGTGGAAGGTTTGTAATAGCTACAAGTGTCTTTCCAACAAGCTCCTCTGGCTCATAGAATGCATGAATTCCAGAAAGGATTGTACGGTCTGTGCCTGTACCATCATCAAGTGTGAACTGAAGAAGCTTCTTTGACTTAGGTACTGCCTGGCAAGCCTTTACCTTTACAGCTCTGAAATCACTCTTTGAGAATGTGTCGAAATCAACCTGCTCCTCAAAAAGTGGCTCGATCTTTACGTTTGAGAAATCTAAGCCCTCGTTTGGAGCAAAGAATCCGTTATCAGCACCTGCTGCCTGTGGCTTTGTAGGGTTAAGTGACTTCATAGTTGGGAATAATAATACGTCACGGATTGCAGCGCTATCTGTAAGAAGCATGCAAAGTCTGTCGAGACCGTATCCAATACCGCCTGTAGGTGGCATACCAATTTCAAGTGCGTTAAGGAAGTCCTCATCTGTGTGCTCAGCTTCGTCATCACCAGCTTCTGCATTTGCATCCTGTGCTGCGAAACGCTCACGCTGATCGATTGGATCGTTAAGCTCTGAGTATGCGTTACACATCTCCCATCCGTTGATAAAGAGCTCGAAACGCTCTACCTTTGTAGGGTCAGATGGCTTCTTCTTTGTAAGTGGAGAAATCTCGATTGGGTGATCCATAATAAATGTAGGCTGGATAAGATTCTCCTCACAGAACTCCTCGAAGAAGAGGTTAAGGATATCGCCCTTCTTGTGACGGTCCTCAAACTCGATGCCCTTCTCACGAGCAAGTGCCTTTGCAGCCTCATCGTCTGCAACTGTATCAAAATCGATGCCTGCGTACTTCTTAACAGCATCTGTCATTGTAAGTCTTTCGAATGGCTTGCCAAGGTCGATTTCTACTCCGTTGTAAGAAATCTTTGTAGAACCAACAACCTTCTCTGCCAAGTATCTGAACATGCTCTCTGTGAGTTCCATCATACCTTCGTAATCTGTGTATGCCTGGTAAAGCTCCATAAGAGTGAACTCTGGGTTGTGACGAGCATCAACACCCTCGTTTCTAAATACACGGCCAATCTCGAATACACGCTCAAGACCACCAACGATAAGTCTCTTAAGGTAAAGCTCAAGAGAGATACGAAGCTTACGCTCCTCGCCAAGTGCATTGTAGTGTGTAAAGAATGGACGAGCTGCTGCACCACCTGCGTTCTCAACAAGCATAGGTGTCTCAACTTCCATGAAATCACGATTTGCAAGGAAGTTACGGATTTCGCGCATCATAAGTGAACGCTTGATAAATACATCCTTTGAATCCTTGTTCATGATAAGGTCAACATAACGCTGACGATAACGTGTGTCTGTATCTGTAAGACCGTGGAACTTCTCTGGAAGAATCTGAAGTGACTTTGAAAGAAGTGTCATCTCCTCAGCATGGATAGAAATCTCACCTGTCTTTGTTCTGAATGCATATCCCTTTACACCGTAGATATCACCGATATCTGACTTCTTGAAATCTGCGTATGAATCCTCTCCGATTGCATCACGAGCAACATAAACCTGAATGCTGTTCTGTAAGTCCTGGATATTGCAGAAGCTTGCCTTACCCATAACACGCTTGAACATCATACGACCTGCAATGCTAACGTGGATTGGATCTGCATCCATGATAGCACGACGCTCGTTGTAATCATCATTAATGGCCTGCTTTGCAGCCTCCTCATCCATTCCATCTGTGTTAACAGCTGGACGACCTGCTAAAAGCTTTGCCTCATGCTCCTCGTAAAGAGCGCGAACTTCATCGCTGTGATGAGTCTGATCGAATTTTGTGATCTGGAATGGATCCTTGCCAGCTTCCTGAAGTGCAGAAAGCTTTTCACGGCGAACCTGAAGTAACTGATTAATATCCTGCTCTGCCATAATTTCTCCTTATCTATTTAAAAACATTTTAATTATTGTCAAACTACTTGATTATAGTCTAGTTTCCTCAATTGTGTCAAGGAACTATACTATCTGCTGAAGCCATACATCGCTCTTTACCATGAAATATCCCATGATGTTTTTGATGATTTCTGTTCCCTGTACAAAGAAGTACACCCAAACGATTCCAAGGCCAGTAAAATGAGCCAATACAAATGCAAGTGGAGCCATAACAACCCATGTAAATACTGAGTCGAAAAGGAATGTTACAAGTGTCTTGCCACCTGAACGAAGTGTAAAGTACGAGCAGTGGCTGAATGAACAGAATGGCATCCAGAGTGCGGCTACTGCAATAAACTTTGTAGCAAGCTCTCTGATTTCTGGTGTGACATTGTAAATGTGAGGGAACAATCCTCCAAATGCAAACATGATAACCGCCATGATTGTACAGCAGAATACGCTGAATGCAATCATCTTGTTATCTGCATCCTTTGCCTCCTCAAGCTCTCCTGCTCCAAGGTACTGTCCAACGATAATACTGATACATGCGCCAAGCTGGATAAATACAATATTGAAAAGGTTTCCTACTGTATTTGAAATGCTGAGTGCTGTAAGTACGTTCATTCCACGGATTGAGTAACTCTGTGTTACAGCGCTAACGCCTGCTGCCCAAAGTACTTCGTTGAGCATAAGTGGCGCACCTTTGATGAGAATCTGATTAAAAATCTTTCTTGGGATTCCAAAACCAAGATAAGCTCCTGCAAGATATTTGTTTTTGTCCGCGTGAGTGTGAGCCCAAATAATAACGATGGCTGCTTCGATATATCTTGCGATGACAGTTGCAATAGCAGCACCCTCAACTCCAAGCTGTGGGAATGGTCCAAATCCGAAAATCAAGCAGTAGTCCAAAATAGCGTTTGTAGCAACTGCCACCATACCTGCTACCATAGGAACTACCGTCTGGCCTGTTTCTTTGATGTTTGTGGCGTATGCCTGGTTTACAGCAAATGGAATCAATCCAACTAAAATAATACTTAAGTATTTAAGTCCAAGTGAAAGTGCAAGCTCTGGAGATGCACCTTCGCTTTCTGTAAGGAAAAGGGAAATAAGCTGGCTTCCCCAAACCTTGAACATCAAAATACCTAGTATAGTTACAAGCAATGTGGTGTAGAGCTTGAAACGGAAAGTGTACATATGACCCTTGTGGTCGCCCTTACCAAAGTACTGTGCTCCGTAGATGCTTCCTGCGGAAGCTGCACCAAAAACTGCCAGTGAAAAAACAAAGTTTAACTGATTGACTGTTGCGACAGCAGATATTGCTTCCTGCCCCAATTGTCCAACCATGATATTATCCAAGAAACTTACGAAGTTGGTAATTGCATTCTGGATAATCATAGGTGTTGCCAGGAAAATATATCGTCTGTAAAACGCCTTGTCACCGATGTATTTTTTCTTAAGTCTAGCTAGCATATTTTCCTCCTTTTGTCATGTGATTAATTTATAGGTACAAAAAAAGCGGCCCTGAATAGGCCGCCTTAATGTGCGATATTACTTGTTCTTCTTTGCAGCAAGAATCTTGTACTGGAATTCTCCAGCTTCTGTCTCTACTGTAACTGTATCGCCCTTCTTGTGTCCAAGAATAGCCTTACCTACAGGAGACTCGTTAGAAATCTTACCCTTAAGGCTGTTTGCCTCTGTAGAACCTACGATTTTGTACTCAACTTCCTCGTCGAACTCTACATCAAGAAGTGTAACGGTCCATCCAATGTTAATGTTCTTTGTATCGTGTTCTTCTGTAACGACCTCAGCGTTTTTAAGAATCTTTTCGATTTCTTCGATACGAGCTTCGATATCTCTCTGCTCATCCTTAGCTGCATCGTATTCTGCGTTCTCTGAAAGGTCACCCTGCTCACGAGCTTCCTTAATCTTCTGTGATACTTCTTTACGTTTATTGACCTTGAGATCCTCAAGTTCGTCCTCTAATATTCTAAGTCCTTCAGCAGTAAGTAAATTCTTCTTTGCTTCCATATTATTTCCTCCAGGGTCTATAATTTTCAAAAGAGCCTTGCTAAGCAAGACCCTACTAACTTCAATAACTTAGTGAATTATAAGCCACCCACATATTGATGTCAAGAATTCCAAATTAATTCATAAATTATTTAAAATTTGCCAAAAAGTTGTGGAAAAGGGCTTCTAATTCTTCGTATGATTCTACATCGTTTATCATGCCTCTAAGCTTGCTTGCGCCCTTGTATCCAGCGGTGTACCAAGCTGCGTGCTTTCGCATTTCTCTGATTCCAAGGTAATCCCCTTTGAATTCGATTTGAAGTCTTGCATGACGAAGCATGGTGTCTATCATCTCCTCGATAGGTGGTTTACCAATCAGCTCTCCTGTTTCGAAGTAATGGAGAATCTGATGGAATATCCAAGGATTGCCCTGTGCTCCACGACCAATCATAAATCCATCGCAGTTTGTCTGCTCCTTCATGGCGATCACATCCTTTGCATCAAGAATATCGCCATTGCCAATTACAGGAATTGATACTGCATTTTTAACGTCAGCAATAATACTCCAATCTGCTTTTCCAGAATAGTATTGCTCACGAGTACGTCCGTGGACTGCAACTGCAGCTGCACCAGATTCCTGTGCGATGTGAGCCATCTCTACCGCGTTAATATGTTCATCGTCAAATCCCTTGCGAATCTTAACAGTAACAGGCTTGTCTATTGCCTTAACCATCTTTTCAATGATTTCTCCTGCCAATTTAGGATTCTTCATAAGTGCAGAACCGTCGCCGTTATTAACTACCTTTGGCACTGGGCATCCCATATTGATATCAAGAATATCGAAATTACGATGCTCGATTTTGGCCGCCATAGCTGCCATGATTTCTGGGTCTGAGCCAAAAAGCTGAAGGCTAACTGGGCGCTCTCTTTCATCTACAGTAAGAAGGCTTTCTGTATTTTTATTGTTGTAGTAGATGCCCTTGGCGCTAACCATTTCCATGCAGCAAAGTGCAGCTCCCTGCTCTTTGCATAACAGACGAAATGGCAGGTCTGTTACGCCTGCCATTGGTGCCAAAATTAAATTATTGTCTAGTGTTACATTTCCAATTTTTAATTTATTAATCATTATCTCTTTTGCTTGTTATAAATAAACTTCATTCCATAGAGTGTAAGATTTGGATTGTAGATGTCGATGCACTTTGTTTCGCTGGCAATAAGATTGCCAAGTCCACCTGTTGCTACAACCTTGACGTTGTCATAGCCACTCTCTTCTATCATGTGTTTTACGATGTATTCTGTCTGACCAATCTGACCGTACACAAGACCAGCCTGCATAGATGAGATTGTTTCCTTTGCAAGAATCTTTTCAGGCTTCTTAATTTCGATTTCAGGAAGCTTTGCTGCATCCTCCCAAAGAGCCTTTGCGCTGATGCGGATACCAGGCGCTGTTACACCTGAAACAAATGCTCCATTTCCATCAACCAAATCGTAAGTGGTGGCTGTGCCGTAATCAATTACAAGAACTGGACCACCGTAGAGCTCATAAGCGCCTGCTGCATCAACAATTCTGTCTGCACCAATCTGCTTTGGATTCTCTGTAGCGATTCGAATGCCTGTCTTGATACCAGCCTCAACGATGATAGGCTGAATATCAAAATACTTGATGATTGCACTTGTAAGAGAGTGCATTACATTAGGAACTACAGATGCGATGATAACATCGTTTACCTTGGATGCGTCCAAATCGTTTGAACGAAGAATATCCTTGATTACGATACCGAACTCATCTGATGTTCTGTTTATCTTTGTAGTGATACGGAAGTTGCCAAGGAGAGTATCTCCATCAAAAACTCCCATAGTGATATTTGTATTTCCAACGTCGATTGTTAGTAACATTACATGCCCTCCCCAAGGAAAACTACTTTATAGTATGTCTCAAGTGCCTCGAATAACTCTGTGCGTTCTCTCTGCATTCTTTTTACTTCAAGTGCAGAGCCAATCTCGTCATAGAGTAAATCATCTTCGTTGTGATCTACGTCGATTCTGAGACTGCCATCCTCTTCGTAGATGAACTGAATTGTTCCACTAACTTCTTCAGTGTACATAACGCACATGATTTTTAATTCATCCTTAATCATTGGAGGGAGTCCCTCGAAGTCCGGATTCAAATAAAATTTTTTAGTGTAGCAGCTGGCGCCGCATAATACTACTTCTTCTTCCATATCAAATGTATCCATAGATTCCTCTAACAGAAACCTCTCCTGTACTAATTATTTGTTGCTGACCGTCAACTTCTATGATGAGCTGGCCGCGGTCATCGATTCCTCTAGCAATCGCTTCGTAGGAATTCTCCTGAGCCTCTATTCTAACACGTTCGTTCAGATTAGCAAGATATCTTTCGTATTCTTCCTTAAGGCCGGACATATCCTGGGTCTTAATGAAGATGTTGTAGTACTTCTGAAAGCTCTCCCAGATAGCCTTTGTGATTTCGGAACGATGTCCTTTTTCCCCGGATTGCTTTTTAAGCTCAATATCTACTGAAGTAGCCTTGAACGCAATCTCTTCTGGGAACTGAGTGTTGTGAACGTTGACACCAATACCTACTACAACGTACCAAACCTTGTTGTCCTTCATTTCCATCTCGGTGAGAATACCGCAGATTTTCTTGCCGCCCAACACGATATCGTTTGGCCATTTTATTTTGCCCTCTAGGCCATATAGGTTTGATAACGCATCCCTAACTGCCATTGCCGCAACTACAGTGATTGTTGGAATAGCTTCTAATGAGATGTCATCTGGTCTAAGCAAAAGCGAGGTGGATACTGAATCCTTTGTAGGTGATTCCCACTTTCTTCCGATGCGGCCCTTTCCTGCAGTTTGTGTGCCTGCTGAAATAACTAGTCCCTGTGCTTCGTTGTCATGAGCACGTTCCTTAATTCTGTCGTTTGTTGAATCTACTGATTCGTAATATTCGTATCGTATTTCCTCTAACATGAACCTAATGTTGCATACATAATAGCCTTGATGGAATGCATGCGGTTTTCTGCCTCATCAAATACTATTGAATGCTCGCCTTCAAAAATTTCGTCTGTAACTTCCATACAGTCTATTCCAAATTTGTCATGAATCTGCTTGCCGATTGTGGTATTCAAATCGTGGAAAGCAGGAAGGCAATGCATGAATTTTGCATCAGGCTTTGCATAAGAAAATGCCTTTGCATTTACCTGATATGGGCTAAGGTCGTTAATACGCTCTGCCCAAACCTCATCAGGCTCGCCCATTGATACCCACACATCTGTGTAGATAACATCAGCATCCTTGCAGCCCTCTGCTACATCTTCTGTAAGTGTGATTGTAGCTCCTGTATTGCTTGCAATGTCCTGGCACTGCTTTACAAGTGACTCCTCTGGGAAATATTTTTTGTTTGTGCAAGCCACAAAATCCATACCAAGCTTTGCACAAGTAACCATAAGGGAATTACCCATATTATAACGGGCATCGCCCATATATACAAACTTTATTCCCTCAAGTTTGCCAAAATGTTCCTTTATTGTCATCATATCTGCAATCATCTGTGTAGGATGTGATTCATTTGTAAGACCATTCCATACTGGTACGCCTGCATATTTTGCAAGGTCCTCTACGATAGTCTGCTCAAATCCACGGTACTCGATTCCATCATACATGCGACCAAGTACGCGTGCTGTATCGGCAATAGATTCCTTTTTGCCAATCTGAGAGCCTGATGGATCCAGGTAAGTTACATTAGCCCCCATATCGTAGGCTGCAACTTCAAATGAACATCTGGTACGTGTTGATGTCTTTTCAAAAATCAATGCAATATTCTTTCCGGCCATGTAATCCTTTTGAGACTTACCCTGCTTCTTTTCAGCCTTAAGCTGAATAGATAAATCAATAAGATAATTGATTTCCTCAGTAGTTAAGTCCAACATCTTTAAATAGTTCTTTCCCTTTAAGCTCATAACGTACCTCCTTAGTGATGTATATTTATGCATTTATTGTAATTAATTATGCATTATACAATAAAAGAGCTCTTGGGTAAAGCCCAAGAGCTCGATTTTTTGCATCATTATCAATATATTTAAAACTAGTAGAAAACGTGGTTACCAATGATAAGTCCATCTTTTGAACCTGCGCGTCTAAAGTGTGTTGCGCCACCTGTTGTATCAACACCTGCAAGGGCATCGTAAGCTGCCTGAATACAAGAAGCCTTTGGTCCCTTTGAGATAACTGATGACATACGTGAAGTTGCAAACTGTCCCTTAGCGAAAATAACTCCGCTGATTGTGTTTGCATAAGAACCGCTGCGAACTCTGTTCATAACAACAGAACCAACTGCAACCTGGCCCTCATAAATCTCGTTTCCTGCTTCAATCTGAATGATTGCTGCAAGAAGAGTAACATCGTCTGCAGAATCAATAATGCTTTGATTTGCTGCAGCGGCAGCAGCTGCTGCCTCCTTTGCCTGACGTGCTGCTTCCTCTGCTGCAGCCTTAGCCTCTGCCTCTTCTTCAAGAGTGATAGCTTCGCCAGTAACCATGTCCACCTGGACATACTCTGCCTTAACATATCCTGATACGCCTGCTGATGTAACTGCTACCCAGCCATCAACTACCTCTGCATCAGAATTAACTGTAAGCTTTGTTCCCTTAGAAACAACCTTGAGGATGCTAGAATCCTCTGAAGCTTCGCTACGAATGCGAAGTCCTGCTACATCTGTTGTAGCGTATGTATCACATACATCCATTGCAAGCTCGTAAGCTTCGATGCCTGTGACGCAGAAATCTGCTGATACAAAGCCGTGTGCATTACCTGACTCGATTTCGTACCATCCGTCAAAAACATCTACGAGTGTAGCAACATCGCCAGAACGAAGCTTTCCAATAACTTCTGAATCTGAGCTGGCTTCTGAACGAATGGAAAGATAATCGTCAACCTGTGCCATAACCTTGTCTGCCCACTCATCATATTCATCTTCTAAATCAGGCTCAACCTGATCTGTTGTAGACGCAACCACTGTAACATCCGCTGATGCATAAACCAGACTTGAATCTCCTGCTGTGAGCTCCATTGATGATACTGCTGAGAATACACCTGCTGTGCTAGTTGGCTGAACTTCTACAGCTGTAGTAGAAACCTCTTCCTCAGGTGCGCCTGTGTATGCGCCTGTAAATAAGAGCATCAATGCTACTGCAAGAGCTCCTGACTGCATAGTACGCTTATTGATATACTTTCGATTTTTATCGTACGCTGCAGCAAGATAATTGCTAAATTTAACCATAAGCCTCCGTTGTTTTTTACAAAAAAATTCTATTTATTACAACTTTGTTACGAAGGCTAATATAACATTCTTACAATTTTTTGTCAAATTACGGCATCAATACAGTCCCAAAGCTCTTGATATTTAATTGGTTTTTGGATGCAATACTTAGCTCCCATAAGCTTATATTTAAGCAAATCTGTCTTCTGTCTGCCTGAGCAAACTATGATTTTGGCATGCTCATCAAGCTGAAGAAGTTTATCAATCAACCAATCTCCACCGATGCCACCCTTCATCATAATATCTGTGATTACTACATCAGGATGAAATACTTCATACATAGTGTATGCGTCGTAACAATCCTGTGCCTCGATAATTTCTGCGTCATCAGAAAGGATTCTTTCCAAAGTGCGTCTCGCAAAAAGTTCGTCATCAACTATTAATACTTTCATTAACTATATTCCCCTTTTTTCATAATAGTTATTCTCCATAACTAATTCTATCACGTATTTTCGCAGGATTGTACTATTATTTGACTTTTAATTCACGATTGTTATCATGTAAATGTTCAAATAAAAATACTTTATATTTATATAAGAGGTTCTATATGAAAAAGATAGTAATGACAGGCGGAGGCACCGCTGGTCATGTCACACCAAACCTAGCTTTGGCTCCTCTTCTCAAGGAGCAGGGCTATGAAATCTACTACATCGGTTCATACACTGGAATCGAAAAGAAATTGGTAGAAAATGCCGGTATCACTTACTATGGTATTTCATCTGGTAAGCTTCGCAGATATCACGACTGGAAGAACTTCACTGATCCTTTCAGAGTAATCAAGGGCTTTTCCGAGGCAAATCAATTGCTCAAGCACATTCAGCCAGATGTTGTGTTCTCAAAAGGTGGATTTGTTTCTGTACCAGTTGTTATGGCGGCTGCTCGTCAGCATGTTCCTTCTATTATTCATGAGTCTGATATGACTCCAGGACTTGCCAACAAGCTTGCTATTCCATTTGCTACAAAAGTTTGCTGCAACTTCCCTGAAACACTTCAGTATCTTCCAGAAGGCAAAGCAGTTCACACTGGCTCGCCTATTCGTCGTGAGCTTTTCACTGGCTCAAAGGAAAAGGGTCTTGAGTTCACGGGATTTACTGCCGACAAGCCTGTAATTCTAATTATGGGTGGAAGCATTGGTTCCCGTTTTATAAACAATGCTGTTTGGGAATCACTTGATACTTTACTTGCAGATTTCCAGATTGTTCATTTAGTTGGTAAGGGAAATATCAACAAGGATTTAGAAGGCAAGGCAGGTTATCAACAATATGAGTTTGTCAGTGAACAATTAAACGATGTGTTCGCTATGACAGATTTGATGATTAGCCGCGCAGGCGCAAATTCAATATGTGAGATTCTTGCTTTGAAAATACCAAATATCCTTATTCCACTTTCAGCTGCAGCTAGCCGTGGAGATCAGATTCTTAACGCTGAAAGCTATAAAAAACAAGGATTTTCAACTGTTCTTCAGGAAGAGGAACTTACATCAGAGATTCTTATTAATGCTGTAAAAGATGTTTATGATAGAAGAGATTCTATAAAAGAAACCATGGCATCAAGCCATTTGCTAGATGCTAATAGCACTATTTTGAAGCTTATAACAGATATAAATAAGTAAAAAGAAAGGAGCCGGTACATTAAGTACCTGCTCCTATTTTTATCTTAGTACATTGATGATGCAATTGCAGCGCCGAAAACAGCGATCAAAATGATGTAAAGTACTAACACGATAGCTACCCAGATAAGTGCAGCTCTTGCCCAATTCTTCTTTGATGGCTTTGTGTTGTTGCTGAATGACCAAACAAACATCAATACGATGTTTACGATTGGAATACAGCAAAGAAGTGTTGTGAGCATCCACTCACCTAAACCAACTGTCTCATCAACTACAGGCTGCTGGTATACAGGCTGCTGATTAACTGGCTGACCTGTCATTGGGTCAAAGTTCATATTGTTGTCCATATCTCTTCTCTCCTTTTTGTTATGAAATTAACATACCTGTAAATTATAAATTTCTTAACAATCAGAGTCAAGAGATTAGTTAAATATTTTTAAAATAATTCTTCTTACTATTCTTTTATAATGATAATTTCTTTACAACTTCTGCTGTCTCTTCATCAGTGAATGACTGATGGCTCCATCCGCAGATTGTTTTATCAGGATCATCCTCATATCTTGGGATAATGTGGATGTGCAAATGATGGACTGTCTGACCTGCTGCCTCACCATTGTTTTGTACGATATTTACGCCGGCGCAGCCAAGTTCTGCCTTCATTTTATTTGCTATTTTTTTAGCAAGTGGTAATGCCTTTTCAAGCACATCATCATCTGCCTCAAGAAGGTTTGCAAAATGATTCTTTGGAAGGATAAGTGCATGTCCTTTTGTAGCAGGATCTGCGTCCAAAATCACCTTAAAATCATTATCCTCAAAAATAGAATTTGTTGGAATATCTCCATTTGCCAACTTACAAAAAATACAATTGTTGTCCTTCATTACATTATCCTCCTAGCTAAAAGTGAATATTTCGTCAAGCATGCGAAGGGTTCTGAAATTGCCCTTTGCTGTCATATCACCTACTGAAAATGCACGCTGGAATGTTTCACGGCCGGCCACGATGTTGTCCATGATTGAGCCTGAAAGCTTCATGTAAACATCGATATTGTCCTCTTTGCCGTAGTGACATTCAAGCTGCTCACCCATTACATTCATAAATAATGGCTGGCTTTTTCCCTCTACCATAAAGAGATATTTTGCATAGAATTCAGGGTTTCCTCTAAAGTGAACCTTGAAATCATTTATGTATTCATTGGTGCTGTCTTCCTGCTTCTGTCCCATCATATCTCTGAACATGCTTGTCAAATCAGCGATATCTGCCTTTTGTGTTTGAACATATTCATCGTCAGATACAAACTTTGAAAGCTGCTCTGATTCCTGTGGAGAAAGCTCAAGCTGAGCTGTTCTAAGAATACTTCGTGTGACAGCCTGATTGCTGGTTGGCAATCCCTTTGTATGCTGTGAAATTGTACGGTAAAGTGTCTCAACTTTCTTTTCGATGATGTGAGCATATTCCGCATTTTCTCTGAATTCTTTAAGATCTTCCACGTATCCGCAGAAGCCAGAACATGGCAAACCGCCAAGAATCTCCCACGCATTTTCAAGTGTAACCATAGCCTCACGCTCGCCGTAGGTCGTAGACATTACAACTGGCTGCATATATGTGGTAGCAAGGGCTGATTTGTCTGCATATAACCAACATGCATCCAAAAACTGATTCATATAGCCACCAATTCCAAGCCATTCCACTGTGGTTGCAAGAATGATTCCATCTGCATCCTTAAGTGTCTGTGGAAGCATAGAGATTGCATTCTTTTGTTCGTAAATATTGTAAAGGCGAACCTCAACCTGAAGCTCGGTTAAAACCTGCTCCATTTTGTTAATTACATATAAAGTTGGGTCCTCCAAAAGGCCTCTTCCGCCGTAATAGATATTAACTTTCATACATCATTCCTCATTGATATCATCCTGTTTTAAAGTATAATTTTTTTCGGACTCAAAATCAACGTGTGACCCCTTTATTAATGTAGGAATTCCGTAGGTAAAGAATGTAATGATTATGCCTGCAGTAAGTCCTCCCAGGTGGCCTACATTATCTGTTCCGGCGTAGGCAAATCCAAAATAAAGAGTAAGTCCTGCCATAATCAGCATTCTCTTGGTGCTTATTCCTTTATATTTTCCTTTGTGTACAAGAATAACGATAAGCATTCCACCAACTATTCCAAATATTCCGCCGGATGCTCCAGCCACAATATCATTTTTTCCCATCAAACACATAAAAAAGAATGACAAAAAAGAGCCAGTAAGTCCTGACCCTAAATAAATTCCCAAATAACGCACTGGCCCCACTGCTCGTTCGAAAATCTGACCAAGCAAGAATAAAAGCAGCATGTTATTCATCAAATGTTCAATTCCAAAATGCATGAATGTAGCTGTAAGAAGACGATACCACTCCCCCTCCACAAGTACTTTGTTTGGGTTCATGGCACCATTTAACAGCATGAATAAACCATCCGTAGTGTTTCCCATGATTTCCAACACTATGAATGTAATGATATTTATAGCTACCAATATATATGTTATTGGTGTTTCCTTTGGATTAAAATACTCGTCCCTCAAAACTATGCTAGCATTTCCTGTGGCATTCTGTGTAAGAGCTTACTCATAGCCACTTTGTGCTCTTCCTCCATCTCCGTAAGTGGAAGTCTAAGGCTTCCTACATTAAATCCTAACATATTCATTGTAGATTTAACAGGGATTGGATTTACTTCACAGAACAATGCATCCACTAGCTCAAGGTAATCAAGCTGTAATCTTCTAGCCTTTTCTTCGTTGCCATTGAGGTATTCCATAACCATGTCATGTGTACCCTGTGGTGCAACATTTGAAAGTACGGATATTACTCCGATTCCACCAAGTGAAAGAATTGGAATAACCTGGTCGTCATTTCCTGAATAGATATCAAGGCATCCTCTGCAGAGGCTGGCAAGCTTTGTAATCTGAGAAATATCTCCGCTTGCTTCCTTGATTCCTACGATATTTGAATTCTCAAGGCCAAGACGCATAGCTGTTTCTGGCTGGATGTTGCATCCTGTACGGCTAGGTACGTTGTACATGATGATTGGAAGTTTTACTTCATGAGCGATTGCTGTGTAGTGCTCGTACAAGCCCTGCTGTGTAGCCTTGTTGTAGAAAGGCGTAACAATAAGAAGACCATCTACACCAAGCTTTTCAAGCTTCTTTGAAAAATCGATAACAAGCTTTGTAGAATTGGATCCTGCTCCCGCAATAACAGGAATTCTATGATTAACACGTTTTACTGTAAAATCTATAACTGAAAGCTTTTCTTCCTCAGTCATTGTGGCTGGCTCGCCTGTTGTACCGCACACAACGATTGCATCTGTATGGCCTTCAATCTGTCTATCAATTAAAGTTCCGAGCATGTCATAATTTACGGTATCATCTTCGTTAAATGGAGTGATTAGTGCTACTCCAGCTCCCTTAAATAATGTCATGTCCATCCTCCTTAATAATCTCTGCGATAAGCTCGCGCTCATCCATGTGGTGCTTAACACCCTTAATTTCCTGATAATCCTCGTGGCCCTTACCTGCAAGTACCACAATATCCCCTTCTTTTGCATTCACAAGGCAATAGCGGATTGCTTCCTTGCGGTCAGGGATTGTTACGTATTCTCCATCAGCCTTTTTAACGCCGATTAAGATGTCGTTGATAATGTCCATTGGCTCCTCGTTACGAGGGTTGTCTGATGTGACGACTGTAAGATCAGCAAGCTTTGAGCTTACCTCTCCCATTTCATAACGACGGCTCTTTGCACGGTTTCCACCACAGCCAAAGAGGCATACCAATCTGCCTGGCTCATAAGCCTTTAAAGTTGTGAGAAGGCTGTCCAAGGCCATTGCATTATGTGCATAGTCAATCATGACTGTAAATTTCTTTGAAACTGGAACAAGCTCGATACGTCCCTTTACATGAACATCCTTGAGAGCTGCCTTGATTTTATCCTCTGCAACATCAAACTGCTTGCAGATTGCAACTGCTGTAAGTGAGTTGTAAACAGAGAATGTTCCTGGAACATTTACCTCAACATCCATGTTTTCCTTGCCGGCGATGTGATACTTAACTCCGAGAGCGCCGTGCTCCTTGAGAAGCTCAACATTTTCTGCTATAAGGTCGTTGTCCTTGCCGTAGCCATATTTAACAACATCGCATGTGTGTCCCTTAAGGATACCATCGATGTGCTCGCTGTCTCCGTTGAAGATACCAACCTTACACTGCTGGAAAAGAAGGCTCTTGCAGTGCATATAATCCTCAAAATCCTTGTGCTCATTCTCACCGATGTGATCTGGCTCAAGGTTTGTAAATACGCCAATATCAAAAGTGAAACCTGAAACTCTGTGAAGCATTAGCGCCTGTGAACTTACTTCCATAACAACAGCATCAAGACCAGCATCTACCATCTGTCTGAAAAGCTCCTGAACTCTGTAAGACTCTGGTGTTGTGTTTACAGCTGGGATACGCTCCTCACCAACAATAGACTCGATTGTGCCAATAAGACCTGTCTTGATACCAGCCTTTTCAAGGATTGACTTTACCATGTATGTGGTAGTTGTCTTGCCCTTTGTTCCGGTGATACCGATTGTCTTAAGCTCCTTTGCTGGATGACCGAAATATGCAGCTGAAAGGATTGCAAGGGCCTGACGGCTGTTCTTTACCTTAATGTAAGTAACGCCTGGAACTGCTTCAACATCTTTTTCGATAATGATCGTGCCTGCTCCCTTTTCGATTACATCAGGGATGAAATCGTGGGCATCTCTAACTGTACCTGAGATGCAGACAAACACTGAATCCTTCTCTACTTTTCTTGAATCGTATGTAAGTGTAGATATTTCGCGGTCTAATTCTCCTGCGAATAACTCATAGTCTAATTCTTCTAAAAGAGTTGTTAATTTCATTTTTATACCTCTATTTCTCCTGAAAATACCTCGGTTGCTGGACCTGTCATGAATACGTGATTGCTTGCGCGGTCGTATTCTATAGTAAGGTCGCCACCTCTCAGGTGAACTAATACTTTGTCTTCTGTCTTTCCGTTAAGGATGCATGCCATAACAGTGGCGCATGTTCCTGTGCCGCATGCCCACGTCTCGGCGCTGCCTCGCTCCCAAACTCGCATATTAGCCTCTGTTCGGCTAATGATTTGAACAAATTCTGTGTTGGTGCGCTTTGGAAATCTTTCATGATTTTCAAAAAGTGGACCGTATGTCTCAAGTGGGAAGCTTGCTGTGTCATCTACAAAAACAACTGCATGTGGGTTTCCCATAGAAACACATGTCATGTTCCATGTTTTGCCGCCAACTTCGATTGGTTCATCGATGACCTTGTCATTCTGAGAAACCACTGGGATGTCTGCAGGTGTAAGAATTGGCTCTCCCATATCTACGCGAACCTGCTGAACCTTGCCATTTTCAGGATAAAGGATAAGAGTAAGAACTCCGGCTCCTGTCTCTACTGTGATTTCTGTTTTGTCTGTAAGCTTGTGGTCGTAGACATATTTAGCAACGCAACGAATTCCGTTGCCACACATCTCTGCCTCTGAACCATCAGCGTTATATATATGCATTCTGAAATCTGCCTTGTCAGATGGACCAATTGTAATGAGACCGTCTGAACCGATTCCAAAATGTCTGTCGCTAACTTTAATAGAAACTTCTGCTGGGTTATCAAGCTGCTCCTCAAAAAGGTTTACATAAACGTAGTCGTTACCGCAGCCATGCATTTTTGTAAATTTCATAAGTTGTCCTTTCGAAACTAGTTAACTGTACTGTTTCTATCATACCACAAGTATACTCCGCACTTTTTAATATTATAATGCCGCTTTGTGCTTAAATTATTGCAAATAGTGCTGATAGATATATAATAAATTTAAGATATTTTAGGAGGTTTCCATGGATAGATACTCTAAAAAAGGTTATTTATACGATAATTTCAAGATTTTTCATCTTGTGGATTCCAATTTGGGCGAGATAGATTTTCACTATCACGATTTCCATAAGGTGCTCATTCATTTATCTGGAAATACTTCCTATTCAATAGAAGGGCAGACTTTCGATTTGCAAGCCGATGATATTGTTTTTGTCAGTGCCGGAGAGGTTCACCGCCCTATTTTCCACGATGATTCCCCATATGAAAGAATCATCATTTATATTTCGAAGGAGTTTTTGGCGGAGTATAGTCGAGAGGGAAATGATTTATCATATTGCTTTAGAAATGCCATGGAAAAAGGTTCCCATGTTTTGAGACTTCATTCTTTTAAGAATTCACGGGTTGCCGCTGCTGTCGGAAAGCTTACTGCAAATCTTGGTAAGGATGATTATGCCAATGAGCTGTTTATGCAGGTGCTGTTTTTGGAATTCATGATCGAACTTAACAGGGCAGCAATCAGCGATGAGGTGGAATATATTTCTACTAATTATGCCGGCTCAAAGATTGGTGAAATCATTCATTATATAAACGAACATTTAGCGGAAGATTTATCTGTGGATACAATCGCGGGGCAATTTTACCTTTCACGATATTATTTGATGCACACGTTCAAAGATGAAACTGGCTACACCATTGGAAACTATATTTCAATTAAGCGACTGTCATTAGCTCAATCCCTGATTAATTCTGGTGTTGCTATCGTAGATGCTGCTGAGCAAGCCGGCTTTGGTACATATTCTACTTTCCTCAGAGCATACAAAAAGACCTATGGCACTAGCCCTAAGAAAAAGGCTATGTCACAGGCCTCACTGTCATTTTAATCTATTAGAATAAGTAGCTTGCAATATATTCTGTTTTTTCTGGGATGGCAATTCCTGGATCTGCAAGCTTAAATGTAAGCTGCTTGCCTTCTTCGCGGCACTGGTTTTCAAAATGATACATGGCGATTCCTAAATCTACTTTCTGCAAATCATATGTGCCATTATCGTAACCACGGTCATTTTTCTCGTAGAAATGAACGCCACTTTCTGTTACTACAACTCGCCATGGCTGTTTATTTACAGCTGATGGTGCAAGGCGAACTGCCTCAAGAGCTAAAAGAATGCCACATTCCTTTGCCTCATCCTGTGTAAGCGGAGTGTTGAAATCGCCTTTAAAGAATAGCTCTGAAAAGTCGAATCTTGTGTCGGCTTTTACGCCTTTTCTCATGAGTACTTCTTTAACGCCCATTTTATCTGCCCTATATCCAATAGGGCTCATGCATGGCATAATTTCATCTTCCTGAAGATTTGAAGCTGCTTCAAATTTATCTCTTGGCATTGTTCCACCAATCCAAACTGAACCCATTCCTTTACTTTCCGCATACATTAATAATTCTTCAAAACTATAGCCATAGGCAACATCTGCATTTTCGCCTTTTTTGACTTTTGCTGAAATATAATGCTTTTCGCCAGATAGAACTGGGCTCGATAAATCATGATCTTCCTTATTTAAAAACACAAATTCAACTGGGATATTGTATGGGTTTACAATGCTTGTAGAGTAAGCCTGTAAATCCTTTAATTCTTCTTGAGTTAATCCCTCTCCATCAAAAGTTCTAACACTTCTTCTATTTTTTACATCATCAAAAAACATATACCGTACCTCCAATTAATTTACATTATACTATTTAATTGCGCTAAATCAATCTAAAGTGTTATAGATTTATGTTATAGCGGGTTAATCGCACTCTTTTTGTGCATTATATACATTTTGTGATTGTGTAAATTGTATAATTTGTATAACTTCTCAATGGAAGTTTTCAGAAATCATGGTATTCTATAGATGTTGATTGATAAAAATGTTTATAGGAGGTTTTGACATGAACATTTTCAGAGAGTTATTTGACAGCGAAAACGGCAAGGTTATGACATTTATAGATTATTTAAAAAGCAGCTACATCGACTAAGTCGATTAGCTGCTTTTGTTTTATATTTTCATTGTCTTTTTTCTTAAGAATAATTCCATTGCCATTGTGACAACTTGATTTAAAGTACATCCATTTTCTGCTGCATACACTGAAGCTTTTTCATGAATCTCTGGTGATGTTCTTACATTGAATGTTCCTGAAAACTCTTTTTCTGGAACCTTTCCATATTTTTCACATATTTCCAAATAATTATCAATAGAATCATGAAAAGAATTCTCTAATTCTTCAATTGAGCTTCCATGAAAATTCAATGAATCTTTTATCCCAAAGACCTTTCCAATAAATATATTGTCGCGGCTATCATAGCCTACTGTTGCTCGATATCCTTTATATTTCATCATATCTGATTTCATAAGCTACTACTCCTTTTCTCCAATATCATTTATATATTTTTTAATCATATCCATCTGATATTTATATAATTCTTTACCTGGATGTGGCCCATCAAATTGAACTATTCTACCTGTTTTAATATGAATATATCCTATACTTGAACCTCTACCTCCCTGAAATTTATCGCAATTGCATTTACTCATAAGAGCATCTAAATCTCTAACTGTGAAGTTTTTAGGATATGGTTTTCTAAATAATTTTTCTAATAACTCTTTCTTTTTTGGCATTTGAATCATGCAACTAAATTCTAGTTACATTTTATCATCCTTTCTATTTTTTTCAAATACCCAATTACATAATATATAATTTTTACTTTTTTAATATATCTACAGTATGAGCGCTGGCGCCGAGCAAGTCGGCGCGCTCGCAGACGGCCATTTGATAATTAATAAACTGCATAAACTGTTCCTCTGATAATGCATTAACTTCCCTTCTCATATGATTAGCCGGTCCATCTGGAGAAATAATCTGCATTCGCTCTAAACCAACCTCCTCATTTAGACTTGCTATATCTTCTGTTCGCATAAACATATACAAATCATCAGCGCCCGGCCGTACGTGGAAGGCTTCATCCAACTTTCCCTCAGCAATATTCTCTAAGACGTGTCCCTCTTTGATTCCATAGGTCAGGAAGGCATACTCATTCATTACATACGCAACTAGAATATATCCGCCAGTCTTTGTAACACGCTTTGCTTCTTTCAAAGCCTGAAGCTGCTCTTCTCTAGTCTTTAGGTGATACATAGGTCCAAACAAAAGCGTTAAATCGAAAGACTCATCCTCAAATCTCTTGAGCTTAAGTGCATTTCCCTGGAAAGCCTTTACACCTGTGCCCTTGGCTTTAAGCATACCAAGGTTGTGCTTTACCAATTCCACCGCAGTGACATCATATCCCTCTTCCCAAAGAGGGATACTGTAGCCGCCGGTGGCGGCTCCAATATCCAGAATCTGGATATTGGATTTGTCTTTTCCTGTCTCTGCTGCAACCATATCTAAATATTTGTGGACATACTTCATAGTAACAGTAAACTCCATAATTCCATGGCGGCTTCGCAGGCGTTTGTCCTCATTGAATTTGTTATAGTATTCTTCTAAATCTGTCATACTCAATCCTTTTAAAAGGGCCTCATACTTCGTATGAGGCCCCTAATCTTTATATTATTTTGCTCTACCGCAACATTGTTTATACTTCAATCCTGAACCACATGGACATGGATCGTTAGGGAAGATTTTCTTTTCCTTACGAACCTTTGGTCCTGAAGATGCTGTGTCGTCTTTGTTTGTACCAGTAACCTTAGCTACTTCCTCACGCTCAACCTTCTTTTCAATGCGGATTCTGTAAAGCATTGTAAGTGTATCATTGATGATTGCAGCGTTCATTGCATCAAGCATATCGTAGCTGGCTGCCTTGTATTCATCAACTGGATTACGGTTACCATAAGCCTGAAGACGGATACCCTGACGAAGCTGTTCCATATCATCAAGCTCTTCCATCCACTTGCGATCGATAACTCTAAGAAGAATAACTCGCTCAACCTCACGGAACTGCTCTGGCTGCTCGAATTCTTTTTCCTTTTTATCGTACATATCAAGTGCGATTTCTGTAAGCTTTTCTTTGAGCTGCTTCTTTTCCTTGATGTTACCAAGAGAAAGCTTTGTCATTACAGGAACTGGAATGACTGGGCAAAGGAGGTGGTTAAGCTCCTGAAGCTCCCAAAGGTCTGTCTCAACATCATCTGGAATAGTCTTTTCGATACATTCATCAACCTTGTCCTTAATCATACCGATGATCTGCTCATGCATATCCTCGCCCATAAGTACACGACGACGCTGCTTATAAATAAGCTCTCTCTGCTCATTCATTACCTGATCATAATCAAGCAAGTTCTTACGAGCTGAGAAGTTGTTTTCCTCAATCTTCTTCTGAGCCTTTTCGATGGCATCAGAAAGCATCTTGTGCTTAATCTGCTCACCCTCTGGAACACCAAGAGAGTTGAACATTGTGATGAGACGATCTGAACCGAAGAGTCTCATAAGGTCATCCTCAAGTGAGATGAAGAACTGTGATTCACCAACGTCTCCTTGACGACCTGAACGTCCACGGAGCTGGTTATCAATACGACGAGATTCATGACGCTCAGTACCGATGATCTTAAGACCACCTGCTGCACGAGCTTCCTCATCAAGCTTAATATCTGTACCACGACCAGCCATGTTTGTAGCGATTGTAACTGCGCCGTGCTTACCAGCCTCTGCTACGATTTCAGCTTCCTTCTCATGATACTTTGCATTTAATACGTTATGCTCGATTCCTTCGCGACGAAGCATCTTTGAAACGAGCTCTGAAATATCAATATCGATAGTACCAACAAGTACTGGCTGTCCTTTTTCGTGAGCCTTTTTAACTTCCTCAACAACTGCCTTGTACTTTTCAGCCTTTGTCTTGTAAACAGCATCATCATGATCGATACGCTGTACTGGACGGTTTGTAGGAACCTCTACAACGTCCATGCCGTAGATATCACGGAACTCCTGCTCCTCTGTAAGAGCAGTACCTGTCATACCTGCCTTTTTATCATACTTATTGAAGAAGCTCTGGAATGTGATGCTTGCAAGAGTCATAGACTCGCGCTTAACCTCTACACGCTCCTTTGCCTCGATAGCCTGATGTAAACCATCTGAATAACGACGACCTGGCATGATACGACCTGTGAATGAATCAACGATCATTACCTGACCATCTGAAACAACATAATCCTGATCCTTAAACATAAGGTTGTGAGCACGAAGTGCAAGGATGATGTTGTGCTGGATTTCAAGGTTCTCTGGGTCTGCAAGGTTCTCGATGTGGAAGAACTGCTCAACCTTTGCAACACCCTGTGCTGTAAGGTTAACTACCTTGTCCTTTTCATCTACGATGAAGTCACCAGTTTCGTTGCGCTCAACGCCCATGATGGCATCCATCTTTGAGAACTCAGGAAGATCCTCGCCTCGCTGAAGCTGGCGAGCAAGAACATCGCAAAGCTCATAAAGCTTTGTAGACTTTCCTGACTGACCGGAAATGATAAGTGGTGTACGTGCCTCATCGATAAGAACTGAGTCAACCTCATCGATGATACAGTAGTGAAGACCACGCTGAACCAAATCCTTTTCGTACACACACATATTGTCACGAAGATAATCGAAACCGAGCTCGTTGTTTGTGATATATGTGATATCACAATTGTAAGCTGCCTGACGCTCTTCCTTTGACATGTCGTTTAATACAACACCAACTGTAAGGCCGAGGAAACGATGCACCTCACCCATCCACTCAGCATCACGCTTTGCAAGGTAATCGTTTACAGTAACGATGTGAACGCCCTTACCCTCAAGTGCGTTAAGATATGCTGGAAGTGTTGAAACAAGAGTCTTACCTTCACCAGTACGCATCTCTGCGATACGACCCTGATGCAAAATAACACCACCGATGAGCTGCACTCTAAAGTGCTCCATGCCAAGGGCACGCTTACCAGCTTCACGAACTGTAGCGTATGCCTCTGGAAGAAGGTCATCAAGTGTCTCTCCGTTAGCAAGTCTCTCCTTGTATTCTATTGTCTTATGGCGAAGCTCTTCATCAGTAAGAGCCCCCATAGCTTCTCTATATGATTCAATTTTATCTACGATTGGATTGATGCGCCTTAACTCGCGCTGTGAGTGTGTTCCAAACACCTTATCGATAATACTCATTTTCGTTAACTCTCCTAACTAGGGAAAATCCCACAAACTTTTATTATTTTACCAAAAATAAAGGGAGTTAACAACAAAAGTTGGCACTTTACACCAATTACATAAACACATAGGATTCTGATGCAAATTGGATTATATCCATAGGTTTCAATTTGTATGGAATACGGTAGGACAATATATTTCCGTTTAACAACGTTCCATTTAAACTGTTGTTGTCTACAAGGAAGAAATCGTCTCCTTCCTTAGTAATTTTCCCATGGTTTCCGCTGACTGTACGAGCCTTTAAAATGGCATCATTATTCTTCGATGAACCAATCCTGAAAATATCTTTGTTTATGATGAAGTCATCCTCGTTATTATTGCCATCGTATACAAGCTTCCCAACAGCCTTGGCTTCAGTTAAAAGAACTGTTTTTTCTTCCAGCTCGTAATCTGGCTCAACAAGGAAATCCTCTGTATATATCTCCTCTTCATCTTTTACAGGTTTTCTCTTTGAAATAATATCTTTTGTGACTGACAAAAGCTTCTCAACAAAGGAATATTTTGGCTCATCTTCCTCATAATAATTTGTCAGGTAATCCATATCAGGGTCCTCCTCTAAGGTGACCTTTTCTACATATATCTCTGGTCTTTCGATTTCTGGCTCCTGCACATATTCATCGTTATCCTGATATGATTCTTTGTATTCTCTATCTTGAAGGCAATCAATTATTTCCTCCAAAGTGTAATCATCCTTAAGGCACAAATCATATGCCATGTATAATTGCTTTGCTGATTCCCTGTCAGCCTGAGATGCCTTTGAAAGAAAGAATTCCATCAGCTGTCTAAACTGTTCCTGAACTGACCCAAACTCACCAGGATAATAGCAAAGGCTAAGCTTATAATTCTCATTTGATTTTTCCAAAAACACTGATTCTTTGCTGAGCCAAATATGCTGCTCATCAATAAGGTATTTCCCTACTTCATCGAGAGCCAGCTGCAAATTGATAATGATTCGCTCCAACATTTCTATTGTTATATCGTGGGCATCAATAAAGTCTTCCAGATTTTCTTTTCTACTAATCGTATAACTACGCTTTTCTCTTCCATCCAATGCAAAGCTGCTCATGGTTAACAATGAAGATATATGGTTAGCGTTAATCATTTTGTTTTCATAATCAATGCTTTTCCCATTACCATCTATCACCATGAAGCTATCATTGTGCTTTCGTTCATAACTTATTTCCATATACTCTACTCCTTTATAGCATGATATATTCCTACAAGCCCTTCCTTTAATCTAAATAGGTTTACAGCGTCGAAGTTTCCTTCTTTGTATTTCACATACTCCAAGGTGATTTGAAATAATTCGTAGGCGACACCAATAGCCATGCCAAATAATATAAAACAAAAGCTGATAATAACTGCTGCTTCCACAGTGTAGCTTCCCTTCAGCTTCATAAAACAATTCCTCCTAAAACATGGATTAAATACATGATTATATAGGCTATTAAAAGGAAGGGTACAAATGGTATTTCCATTTTAGGATTATCGTATTTACGTATTAAAACCAATCCTGTCACTGCTGCTAATAGCGAACTGAGCCATAGCAATACTGCTGTATCTATGAATCCTAAATACAAGCCTGTCACCGTAATAATATATGCATCTCCCATTCCAATTTTCTCTTTTGAAATGTAACTAAATAGAATCGTTAAAAGACCTATTCCAACTCCACCTAACACGCTAAGTAACGAATGGGGTCTGTAAATTATATTTATAGCTATTCCAAATATTCCAAATACTATTATTTCTATTACTCGCACCTGCTTCGTTTTCAAATCATCCATAGCTGTTAATCCATACAAACAAGCCAAACCAATTGTTTCCATTCTCTTACTCCTCATCATGGGCTTCCCCTGCAGAGCATTTACTGCAAGGGGCCATAGTATCCTTTACTTCCTCGTAAAGAACCTTCTTTATGTTGTGTTTTATTTCAGTGCAATTTACATCATTATGGTATGACGTTCCATAATCAGTAATGTACAAAAAGCCATTGCCATCTTTGTTTTTGCATCTGTGACATTCATAATAAATCCCGCCACTTTTATTTCTTTTATCCTTAACCTCTGCCTTTGGCACCCTGTGAACCGATGGATTAAGGTAGGTGCAAAAATAGTTCACATGATAAACTGCCCCATGTTCTGTTACGTACACATAACGACCATCGGACTCGTATTCTGCTTTGTCATACCCCACCCATTTTCTGGTTCTGGCGCGCTGATTTACATCGAATGATAAATCGCCTAGCAAGCCAACAGGAAATGTCATGGTGTAGCTGACCTTTAAATCTATGTAGTTGCCTTCCGCTTCACTTTCTAAAAAGTTTAGGCCTAAAGCTCCACCGTCTATGAACTCTAATGGCACATTGTTTTTTACCACTTCTACGCCGGCCACCGCTATAGTCCCTGCTATTAGACCGCCCTCTGATAATTTTCCACTGACAGATGGATCCTGTTCATTAGGATTTACATCCTCATTGGACTCCCCTGTATTAGCAACATTTCCAAGAGTTACTGCCATGGTTCTGCTGGCAAAATCTATGGACTGTTGAATGCCAGACTGTACCTGCAACACCCTAAAAATAAACATTCCAAACACCATCAAGGATATGAAAAGTGGCATTATTATGGCCGCTTCAATGGTGTAACTAGCTTTCTTAAAGGAGGCATAAAAAGGTATCTCCATATCTTCTCTTTTGCAGTTAAGAAACACGGGCATATTACCTTTCTTTAAACTATTTATATAAACAATCATTTTTAAAACCAGTGCAAATGGTTTTATTAGGGAAACAGAATTGATATAAGACTGAGACACCTTTTTACACCTCCTTTCGCTAGAATTAATAAGAAATATATTTATGTTTACTCAAGCTGTATTCGCCTACGGTATTACTACTATCTAAGAGTGACATGAACATTTCATCAGCGGCATATGTTATGGTTACATCTGCTGCAAATGCCATGTTATCCACCTTTACATCCTTGTAATCCTCAGTGGCATTCAATGCATTTTCCATTACATCGCAGGCTCTCATAGCCAGAGTATTATTGCTATTTAAGGTAAGAAATCCTATGAGATAGTCTTTATAGCTAATTCCTGTCTCACTAGGTTTCGCTTTACAATTTACATCCAGGAAATTTGAAAGATGCCACACATCTGATGTCCACTGATCCAGATTTTTAATCAGCGGCACCTTGCCTCCTGATATCAGAAGACGAACATCCAGCGTGCTTTCGATGTATGCCCACGCTGCTATCACTGCATACTTTACTGCTTCGATTATTGCCGGATTCATGGTGAACCCAGCCAAAATATCTGCGACAGCCTGAGCCTGTGCAACCATAGATGGATGATCCATGATGGTAGAAAAGTTTGCTGCTTCTCTAATGAGCATGATTTCTTCTAGCACGGTAGCCAGTGACTGTATATCCGACTCTTTTCCTGCTATCAAATACTCAACCTCATATTTCATGCCATCATGTTTTAAATCCACACCGTAATAGCTGTAGCTTGTCAGCAGATAATCTACAAACAATGCCTTATCAACCAACACATTGCCATTGGTTATCTCCATATTTCCTGTATTTAACGTTCTGTGTGATGGCATGGCACTTAAATCGATTTGTACATCTGATAATTTCTCCGGATCTGCTACTGTAGACAAAAATCCTTTTTGGATTGATTCTTTCATCACACTAAAGGCATCCAACGGATTGTCCTCCACCTCTTCTGGCTCAGGGTAATCTGATGGATTTGTATCTGGATTATCGTCTGTAGCCGCCGCTTGCTTTTTCTCTTGCAAAGCCGCCTTCTCATTATCCAAGGCAGCTTTTCCATCTGATGCTTGCTGCTCCACAGAGACCTTTTCTACTCCGTTTATACTCTCTGCTTTCTGCTGCACTCCAGTGATTATCTGCTCAGCTAGGCCATCCTTTGCAGCCTTTACGCCAAGCATTACCACTCCTGCTCCTTTACTATCTGTAAGCAACGAATAGCTGGAAGCACTACATGATTCTGGTATGAGTCTGGCGTAATTGCTACCATATTCCATATTTGCGTTGTATGTACAATACTCTAGTATCTTTTGCTCTAATGTGGCTGGCCCAACATTTCCACTTCCATATCCCAAATCGATAGCCAAGATTCTATAATTAGTCCAAAGATATGGATTGTATTCTGAGAAACCACTTTCCACTGCCATGTCTGTATATTCCTGGCTAAAATCTTGTAATTCGTATATACGAATACATTCTCCCATAGTGAAAATCAGGGTCATCACAGAAACCATTATCAGAGCAAAAAATACCGTTAACGAACCCTTTTTCACTATACCTTCTTAGCCTGCTCGTTGATTGTTTTGAAGATGCTCTCAACTAATGAATTGAGCTGTTCCTTAAAAATAAGTACGATTCCGATTAAAACAACCAAAATCAAAATCATCTCTACTGTTCCAATTCCATCTTCTTCTGTAAGAAAATCTTTTAACTTTTGTTTAAGCATTAAATAATACATTCTTTACCTCTTTCTATATATTCATTTGCATAATTGCCGGCACTACCAAAATTACTATTACTATAAAAAGCATGCCTGCCATTGGTATCAAAAGCTTTGTTGAAGCTTCCTCTCCAGCTTTGATTGCTCGCTGCTTTCGCATTTCGAAAGCATATTTTTCCTCTTTCTCCAAACAACTAATTAAGTCCGCAGAACCCTTCCTCAGATTCTGTGCAAGGAGCATAGCAAGCTTTCTATACTCCTTGCTTTCGCTATTCATTCCCAGGTCTTCGAGAGCCGCTACTTCCCCTAAGCCATCACACATCTTGCGATAAGTGACAGATAAATCTTCATAGCCCGGACGAAGTAATCCCGATTTCTTTTTCTGGTTATATCTAGCAATAATTCGCTCCAATGCCTTTCTAAAGCTCATGCCTGCGCCCATCAGAATTGACAGCTCACTGACTATCATTGGATAATCTTTTTCCTTCTCTGCTATTTCTAATTGCTTTGCTTTTTTCTCATCCTTCTTTTTCCCAAGCTGAATTCCCAGCACTGTGACAATTCCAAGGATTATTACCTGTAATCCTCGATAATCCATCTTTTTCTTCCAGGAAAGCTTCATATCTTCCACTTCCGTTGGAAGGACCATTTTATCCTTATCACGTGTTGTGGAATCTACATTTTTTACAGCTTTCTCGATGGCTTCCAACTGGCCATCAAGTGTATTGATGCTTTTATGGCATACAAATACTGAGAAGCTATAAAGCTCTGTCCGCTCCTCATAACTCAGCTGAGCTACCAGATTTACAACTTCACCTTCTTCAGGGATTTCTGCCGTTCTTAGCTTTCCATCACTTGAAATCAATCCGTACTTATCAAAAGTCCAATATGCATCTATCATTCCGTCGCAATAGCTTGATTTCAAATTCAAGTCATAGCAAACCTCATTTGCAGATTTATTCCTTCCTAGATAAGTAGCTTCTATTTCTTCTATAGCCTGGCTAATCTTTGTAGATATCTCTTTATCAGAAAGACTCTGATCCGATACCTCAACCGACAATTCTTTATTCTGATCTAAAAAATTTAGCTCTAAATCTTCTGTTGTATTCCCTGTGCCTGCTGCACTTCTTTTTATAGTTCCATCAAAGTTTATTCTTGTTTCCAAATAGTCATGAATTAGTAAGCCTATCCCAAGGGCCACACACACAACTACTATTTCAATCAATTGCTTTGAGGTTAAATCATGATTCTTTTGCAAGACACCCACCTCCCTATTTTTAGACCTTAATATCAATTATCTTTTTTCCTAACGTAATCAAAAATCCATATGCAATTAGGCATGCGCTCATTATGAATATGCCTACTAAATTTCCATATAGTGGCGCTACAAATCCCTTTGATGTAAGGGTGATATACGCAAGAATTCCTATTGGCATAACACACATTACCTTTAGCTCCAGTCGCTTTTCTGTGGTGATTGTTTCTATATCCTGTTTGACTGCCAGATTATCTTCTATCTTCATGGCCGTCTCCCTGATATTCTTTCCATAATCTCCACCACTTCGCTTCGCAAATGCGATAATCTCCGCTAGGCTCATGGCTTCTTCCAAACCTACCGACAAGGCAAATTCCATAAAGGCCTTTTCCAGCTGCACATTCATAGAGATTTTTTGATTCATCACGTGAGCATATGGAAGTAAAACAGAATCGTCTGGATATAGTCTTTTTAGCTCGTTCTCTGCCTGCTTTATTCCTCGTTCCAGGGAATAACCTGTCTGAAGTCCTTGTACTATCAAAATCATGAATTCCTTAAACTCCACCAGCATTCTCGCCTTCCTTTTTTCAACTCTCTCTACTCTATTTAGATGAATCCAAAAGGGCACTACACCTACACCAATCACTAGTCCCATGAAGGATTTATAAAACAGAAATGCGATTACACAAGTCAGCCCTATTCCTTGGAACAGCGGTATCATATCATCCTTTGATAACCTTAAATCTGCATTCCATTTGCTTTTAACTTGTCTTGGTTTACCAGGCTTCCTACCTTTTCCCATTGGCCCACTATCCTTCCATTTACTTCTTCTATCTCTTCAAATCTATACAAGGGATTCAACTGAATTTCATTATCCTCAAGCCCTAATACTTCTGTTATCTCAAGCAGCTTTCTGGTTTTATCACGAAGTCTTCCAAGCTGGACAATAATATCGATTCCAGATGCAATCTGCTGCCTAATAGCAGGCAACGGAATCTCTGCGCCCATCAACACCATAGTCTCCAATCGTGACAACATATCCTTGCAGGAATTGCTATGACCAGTTGAACAACTTCCGTCGTGACCGGTGTTGAAGGCTTGGAGCATTTCAAGAGCTTCTGCACCTCTGCACTCACCAACAATGATTCTGTCCGGGCGCATTCTAAGAGAGGATTTAAGCAAATCTCGGATGGTAATTTCATTCTTACCTTCAAGGTTTGCATTTCGCGCCTCCAGACGAACCAGGTTGTCTACATTTTTCAGCTGCAGTTCTGCGGAATCCTCTATAGTAATAACTCTTTCATCACTAGGTATGAATTCACCCAGGGCATTCAAAAAAGATGTCTTTCCACTGCCCGTTCCACCTGACACAAATATGTTGTATCCGCTTGCCACCAGCTTCCGTAGAAGGTCCACCTGCTCCTCTGAAATGGAGCCAAAGGATTTCAATCTTTCCATGTTCATTTGCTCTTTTGGAAACTTTCGTATTGAAAGAATGCTGTAGTCTACAGCTGCAGGTTTCAACACAATATTCACTCGCGAGCCATCAGAAAGTCTGGTGTCCACGATGGGGTTTGACTCGTTAACGATCTTGTTACTTTGAGCTACGATATTTTGAATAATGTCATTCAATTTCTCCTCGGAAGAGAATTTTTCACTGCAATGAACCACTCGGCCCCTCTTTTCTATAAAGATATTCTCCGGGCCATTAATCATTATTTCCGTGATTTCCTCATCGTTTAGCAAGTCTTCAAGAACATCCAATTTTCGCAGCGAATTAAAAACATGATTTTCAATTCTCTTCCTATCCACCAGTGAAATTGGTCTGTTCTTTCCCTTTTCGATTATGCTGTTTTTAATTAGCGTTAATATTTCTTCATCAGATACATCTATTGATAAATCAATTGCGTTCATTACCTCCTGACGTATCTCTTTTTCTAAATCATCTGTAACATTCAATTGCATTTTTGACCTTCGTACTAATTAGCTTTTTTACAAATACTCCTAAATTGCCCTGCATCAGCTCCTGAATCTGGTATGTACCATCTGTCAAATTTCCTGCAGACATAGGAAGTATTACACTCTCCCTATCTACTTCTGCATTTATTCGCTCAAGATATTCCATAAATGCTTCCTGGCCCTTTTTGAAGTAATCTCCCGGTTTTCCCAAAACATAAAGGTGCTCAAATCTTTGAAGGATTGAAATAAATCCGTTTATTGTTCTTCCAAATAAAACTACAATCACGTCATAATCTGATTTGGCAAGAACATCAAACAGCAAATTCCATGTTTCTGCCTCAATCTCACAGAGCTCATTTGGATTTCTAAATGGCTGAATAAAATCAAATCCCATAAAGTTTCTTACATATGTAGTTATGTCAAAATCGCCTGCGCTTGTATTGATTTCGTATAGAAGATCCAGAAGATTTCTTTCCATTTCACTGCCGATTAAATCTGACATGATAGATATCTCTTCTAAATCCAAGAACAGAACTTTCCCACCTGTTCTGTATCCCTGACCCAGCGCCATTGAAAATGGCAACTGCAATTCATGATCAACAGGAGAATACACTCCTATAAACTTTGAATTTCCATTAGACTTTTTTATACTAGCGCCTACACCTTTTTGTTTTCGTAACTCAGTTATTTTTCCCAAGACGTTGTCGATAGATTGGTATTTATATATGTAATCCTCATCTTCAACATCCGGTTCTTCACATAAGAAGTATTTACGTTTTACTTCTCCCTTAGGTCTAAACTCGGAAACTTCTTTAAAATCCTCAGACATAATCGCCACATCATAGCAACCCTCATCAGAAAAGAAGCTTTCTGTTGTTGTAAAAATATGAATGCTGGCATCCACATTAGACATAAGATACGAAGCAAACTTTAATATGTAATCTTCACAGCAATCACATAAAGCAACTTCCAAATTTCTCATGGTAACTCCTCCATTATTTCTCTTGTTCATTTATACTGCAGTAAAAAAAACGCAGCCGTTATATAAAAAGAATAATGAAGCTTTCTTCTTATTAATTGCCCTTCATATATACTCACAACGACAATCGCGATCCCAGCAAGAATCACAGAAGTGATCATCGTATTTACGGTAATGTTTACACCCACCAGTGTTGCCATTACAGAAAACAATTTGATGTCACCAGCGCCAAGCTGTTTACCAAGAATATACAGCAGCGATAAACATGCTATTGGCCACATTGCTTTCATAAGGAAGTATGCAATTCCTATCCATCCATAGCTCAACAGGTTCACATAAATTCCTGCTAAGTAACCCAGGATGATTAGTTGATTTGGAATCCTGTACGACCTGGCATCAAACAGCGATGCCGACGTCAAAATGCTCCAGATCAAAAACGTACTCGTCTTTTTCACCTCCTGTCGACGCAACAGTATGCTCCGGATCCAGGAATAATTCCATAGCGTTTGACACTATGAAATTCGCTTGTATATTTTTAACAATAAATATATTTATAAAAAGCGCACAAAAAATGAGACCCTAGCGAACTAGAGTCTCATTTATTATTTACTACTGTTATGCCCAAAATCCTCTTCTTGCCTGGTTACCCATAACACTTTCATTCAAAGAATTTTTTCCATAAGTTATTCCTGCCATTACATGTTGTGTATTTTGCATAATCGGTGCGGACGTATCTTCCTTTGCCAACTGTTCAAAGGCATCTCCTAACTCATCCATCACCTTTTTTGCTTCTAATAAGCCGTCAGCGTTTGCCTTGTATATGGACTTGGATACATTTCGCTGTACATAATCGTAAAGCGCGTACAGATTTCCACTTACCTTGTATTCAAAATTTAAATCTTTCTGGAGGTGACTTACAACTTCTGCGCACTTTTTAAGTGCTGCGATTGCTTCTATCACTTGGCCAGCTTCAAAATTTTCCAGCGCGTCTGTTTCATATTCTTCATATATATCATAAAGAATTGAAATCAATCCACATCCATTGCTGGACGCTATTCTCAGGGTAAAAGCTGAAATCTTATCTCTGTTCATTTATTTCACTCCTATCAAAGGCAAACTGTTTCTTTAATTATCACTGAAGCAACTGTAATGCAAGTTGTGGTAACTCATTTGCCTGCGCAAGTGCAGATGTACCTGCCTGCTCTAATACGTTGAGCTTTGTGTACTCAACCATTGTTGTTGCCATATCAGCATCCTCTACACGAGAAATAGCTGATGTCATGTTCTCTTCTGTTGTATCGAGAGATTTTGTTGTATGCTCAAGTCGGTTCTCATATGCACCAAGCTGAGATCTGACTGAGGTCACATAATTGAGGGCTGTGTCGAGAGAATCAAGTGCATCCTCTGGACCATTTACTCTTGTTACACTAAGGTCATCAATGTACATGAACTCTGTTGTAACTGCTGCAATTCTTACTTCCATGTTCTGGTTCTTATTTGCACCAACATGAAGTGTCATTGAGCCGATGTCTGTAACGTTGAATTCTATTTTTCCACCTGTCACTGTATCTGTAGTAGAATCGAATCCTGCTTCTGCAAGGAATGATAATTCGAATCCATCTACGTCTGTAACAGTAATATGATTTCCATCGTATCCTGTAGTTGCCTGTGGGCCAAACATTGATGGTGATGTCTTGTCCAATTCAACAACAGCATCAACACCTACATTCTGGATAATTGCACCTTCTGTAATCTGGCCCTCAGGAAATCCTAATGCTACGGCAAATTCCTTAGAAGAAAATTCGATTTCCAAATCTGCCTTTGCACCATATTTTAATGAATAAATTGCAATGTTGTCATCTGGGTCAGAAATTGTTGCGCTACCTTTTTCACAAGCATCTCGCATAGCTTCGTATACTGCTTCACGAGACATTCCCTCTGTAAATTCAACTCCGTATCCGTTAATATTCATTGTTCCAGCCATTGAAAGAGCTGTAGCTGTTGCACTTCCAAGCAATGGATTAACTCCACCTGCTGTTCCACGAGTTGCAGCTGATGTTATAGTCAATGTATATAATCCTGCTGGAACTGTGTTTGAAGTTTGCATACGAGTTGCATGCTCAGCATAAGTTCTATTATCAAGTGAACCATTTAATAGGTTGATTGTGTTGAACTCTGTTGTTTCTGCTACTCTATCAATTTCCTCTAAAAGAGAATCAATTTCTTTTTGAATTGTCTCTCGCTCTGAATCTGAGTTTGTGCCGTTTGCAGCCTGAACCGAAAGTTCTCTCATTCGCTGAATCATATCTGTTACTTCATTAAGAGCACCTTCAGCTGTTTGAAGTACTGAAATTCCATCGCTACTGTTTGTAGAAGCTTTATCTAATCCATCAATCTGTGCCTGCATTTTGCCCGCAATAGCAATACCAGATGGATCATCTGATGCATGATTAATGCTAAAGCCTGAACTTAACTTTTCCATTACATCTGCAAGGGAACTTTCTGTACCAAGAAGTTGGTTGTTGGTAATCACCGCTGACATGTTATTGTTAATTCTCATAGTTGCCTCCTAAATAGCCGTAATAAAGCAAGTCTAGCATCCGTGCGGTGTATTTGAAATTGTTAGGTCTTCCATGTCCTTACACATTTAATATCGGACGAGCCCCCTTAAACTTAACCCAATATATGCAACTTTTCAGCTATAAAAAATGCAAGACCTTGTATTTCAAGGCCTTGCATTCTATAGTTTCTCACTATTCATTTTTTATGGTTTCTATTTAAAACAATTCTGCAATTACATTTATATAGCCACGGGCGATGCTATAGAGAGCCTGTGTTTGTATTTCGTCCTGGCTAGCTTCGCCGGAAACGCCAGCTGCTGCTATTCCTTCATAATTTCCCTGCTCCATATTATAGATGTCAGCGGCGCTGAGTCCGAAGGACTGTGTGAAACTGAAGCTAAAAGCGAAGCCTGTTTCTTCCTGCATGATCTGTGCAATCATAGGTGCCTGGCTGGCGAACATTTCTCGCATTTGAGCAGTTTCGCATTCTACTGATGCGCTAACAGAACCAGCTTCGTAGCGGAATGTAGTAGATACTGTGCCAGTTGTCTGCAAATGAAGTGCCATCTGGATTAAGCCGGATTCGCCGTCACCACGGACAATTTTCAGGTTCATATTGCCGGCCTCATCAGCAACCATAATAGGAATGTGATATGTTTCACCTGTGCGTGCCATTTCAGACATAACCTTTGTCTGCTGCACAACAAGCTTCATTCCATCCATATCTACAGTGCGGACATCCTCTGTTTCAATCATGGTCTTCATTACATTCTCAGCCAAAGTTCCCAGCGCTTCCTGAGCCTCTGCCATTTCCTCAGGTGTATGGCAAGCATCAGCGAAGCGTGAGTATGCCAATTCAATAATGTCGTCCACATCCATGCTTTCAAGAGCGCCAAAAGTGGTGGCTGCTCTGCCAGTTGCCTTAGAGAATAAGTCCTTGAATACCTGGCCATTGTTTTCAACCATTGCCTCAACTGCTGCAATCATGTTTGCAGAATGAGGTAAGTTGTATTCATCTAATATAGAAGAAACTTTTGCATCCTCTGCAATAGTTGTCTTTAACTGTTCTGTTACATAATTGTTGTAGGCAGCTTCTGTCTGCTCATCAGATGTCTCTTCCATGGCAGTTGCAAACTGGTCTACATTCATTTCCATGATTTGCTCTTCGCCAAAGACGTGCATCTTTGCAGGGGTCATAGCTTCCTTAGCGTCGCGGCAACGGTTTGTAAGGAAGACTTTCTCAATCTGTTCTGTAATAGAAAGATCCTTCACAACCATTTCGTCCAGCTGACCAAACTTGTCGTCTATTTCATACTCTCTGCCTGTGTGCTTGCTAGAGCGAACAGCAGTCATAAGATTTCGTAATGTTACCTCAGTACCCTGACTTATCAACGCACCGATGGCTGCACCATCAGACTTTTCCACTTGATGAAGAAGTCTGTACACCCCCACATAAGCATCTCTTTCTGCTTCAGAGATTTCCGCGTTGTGCTCTGCCTTCCAAAGGAACTTTGAAAAGCTTTCTTCATCAGATGTGCTACCCATTTCAGCCTTAATGCTTTCTGCTTTTGCCTTAAGACTTTCCATAGTCATATCAAGAGGATTCTCTCCTCGCTTAATCATCTCTGCAACAACAGCTGGCGTCATGCTCTTGAATGTGCGAGCCACCATTTCTGTAGAAGCTTTCATTGTAGTAACAGACTCTGCTGTGATTTCCATTTTGTTGTAGGCAAGCACGCGAACTGCCTTCTGGCTAGATTCTGTCGCCTCGATATCAAGGTCTGCCAAAATGTCATCCACGTTCTGGAATGCCTTGTTCATGCTGTCGCCAAGGTCTGTTCTTACCTCTGTTCCAACAGATTCATAGGTCATTTCCATGCGAGAATATTCTGCTGTAACAGACACACTGACTTCGTGTACGTAAGAGAATGTCTCTGCATTGATATTTGAAAATCTTCCAAGCATGGCTGCTGGCGCAGACTGGATGTCTGCCATCTCGTTCATTACCTGCTTGAACAGATTTACATTCGCATTTGTTGCTTCGTTATTTTCTGCCTTCATAAGAATCTGAAGGAGATTTGTTTCCTGTAATTTCAGCTTATCAAGGAGATCAGACAGGTCACTTGTGTTAACAGTTATGCCATTTTTCATCATTGTGAATGTGGCCTCAACTGTCATTGTGAGCTGAATTTCTGTAAGCTGACGCTGAGCAGTAATAGATGAAAGTGAGCTTGCATCCATTCCCATGACTTCTTCAAAAGTTTTCTTGGCCTGATCCATAAGGGAGTAGCCAGGGATAAGATATGCGTCGGTTGGCTCTTTGCCTTCTGCCACGATATCATCTATCGCATTTACGATATTTTCTTCCGATGGTTTTTCGTACTCGCCAAGCTCAACCATGTACTCAAGATGCTCCTTTGTGATTGGAACATCTTGCTTGAGCATGGTTGCCACAGTATCTTTCAATTCCTGTGGTGTCATTGGTTTCTGCGCAGACTCGGTTAACTCACCTTCGACTTGTTCTATAAGTGAATCCAGTTTATCTCCTAAATCTTCAAGAAGACTGATTATGTCTTCGTCGGTTGGCTCCGATGTTCCCTTTGGACCTGTTGGTGCCGAATATGTGGCGTTGTAGATATTTGTGATGGTTGGCTCAAGCTCGTTCTTTACAAGATATGCCTGTGCTTCCACTGGCAAAGTATCAGAAAGGCCGCGAGTCATCTCAACTGCCTGTGCCACTGAGCCGGTCATAGCCTGAATCTCGTCCTGGTCCAGGCCACCCATTTTGCTGATGTCTTTTCCAGCTTTTGCAAGATTCATTTTGATTTCGTCCACAACTGTGACGAGAGCCTCTGGCTCCATGTCCATTGGATTATGGCCGTCTTCGCGAGCTTTTGCTGTGGCTTCTTCATCCCAGCCGCGCTCGATATTTTTCACCTTATCAACTGTAGACATGCCAAGAGCTGATGCCTCATTTACCTCCTTGGCAAAATCTTCATCAGTCATTTTTCCTCTATTATCATAGAATGCGTTGTCTACTGAAAGTGTTCTTAATTCTGTATTAAAATTTGCTTTGTTATCGTCCTTGATACCGCTGGTGCCTACGCCAAATCCCTGGTCTGAAGCACCTTCTGTTTTGATGTAATCCGTTACCTTGAGTCCTTCAATTTGCATATAGTTCCTCCGCGGTAATTTTTCTTACAATCTTTATTTCGGACGAGTTGTAAAAAAAATTAATGCCGAGGATTTTTTCCTCGGCATCTAATCTATATTATGAACAATTTACACTCATTGCTACGCTGGGCACCGGCTGGCTGACGCCCTTGTAATTATCATAAACATTTTTCAAATCCGCTGCTAAAAAACCTGGAAAACAAGCACAAAGCGTGTCGAAATCCATGCCACAGCTACACATTGCCTCTACGGCTCTCAAATCCTGTTCCTTCATACCGGTACCTCCCATTATATTTCTAGATACAATATCTAGCACTAACTTGAGTACTAGTATAACAATATCTTGTGAAAAAACAATGTTATTTTTCATAACCAAATCAATAAAAAAGCTCCCATTACCTGGGAGCCTGTTGGCAATCACATTATGAACAATTAGCTTCTTTTA
This sequence comes from Pseudobutyrivibrio sp. JW11, assembly GCF_900115355.1. Classification (NCBI taxonomy): domain Bacteria; kingdom Bacillati; phylum Bacillota; class Clostridia; order Lachnospirales; family Lachnospiraceae; genus Pseudobutyrivibrio; species Pseudobutyrivibrio sp. JW11. The sequence goes on from NZ_FOWB01000008.1 coordinate 104,814, forward strand.
TCATCATGTTTTCCACGTTGATTAACCTGTAATCTGAATAACCTGTGTTCTCTGTTGTCTTTTTGTACCCTGGAAAGCATTTGCAAATTGAATCAAAATCCATTTCATTCTCTAATAATAATTGTAATGCCCTTAAGTCTTGTACTTTCATGTCTCGTCTTTCTTCCTCCCCGAAGTTTCTTCTTTCCGAAGAACTACTACGGGAGCTAGTTTAACAATAGAATGTGAAAAAGCTATGACCAAACTTTTTAAAATTTATGATTCTTTTCATTACTCCTCCGTCTTCTTGTTCGTATATACGTTAATCTCTACGCCGGAGTACATGCCTTCTGGTTGAACCCAGAAAGTGTACCAGCCCTTTTCGGTTTCATAGGTGTAGTAATCAAGCTGGACGTAGCCGTTGTCGAAAGAGTTGTCGCTTTTTGTGAGTGTGCCGTATTTTTCCTGAAGATCATCAAGTGTGGCTTCGAACTCAACTCCTTGAGCAATCTTAAATGGAAAATCTTGATACTGGTTGAAACCAAAAATAGTTGCGCGAACATACTGCACAGGGATGTCACCTAATTTAGCTTCCTCCTCACCATTATTGATGACTATAAAGTTCATTTTGCTGTATTCATTTCCTAAATAGTATCCGGAAAATTCGTACTGCTCATCAGGTTGAACAATGGTATCTGCGCTATCGTCAAAAATGAATCCCAATTCTAACAACTGCTGATAAGTTGTTGGCAGCTGAATAACTGTGTTGTCAATCTGGATTGTGAAATCATCCAGGCTGTCTGAGAGGGCCAACTCAGGGAGGCCTGTATACTCTGCACCAGGACGATATTTGTCTGTCTTCGCTTTGATAGTCATTGCCTGAGCGTAGCTGTAGTTTGAACCGTCTTCCTTAAGAGTGGTGTAGTATTGATCCATGTTTTGCTGTCCGTTTAAAACAGAGACAAATAGCACGAATGAACTGACCTTGCCGTCTTCTTCTGTAATGCAGATTTTGCTCTTGTTATCGCTGTCATCTGAGATATAAAGCAAGATTGAATCTGTCATTTCATCGTTTTCAATTTCGAATTTATCAATAACATCCTTGGCATCTTCCATGTCCATTCCGGACTTTATATCACCTGGAAGTGATACCTCTACATCTCCCAATGTGGCGGTGTCAATATAATCTACAAATCCGTACTGAACATCAGTGTAGCCTTCTGAAATAGCTTCGGTAGTGACTTTGATGGTCTTTCTGTTGCGGGTAAGCTTGATGGTGTCGTCTCTGTTGACGTCCAGCTCAGAAGGAGCATCCTTTATTTCCCAGCCGTTGTCTGTAAGCTGCTTGATAGTAAATGGGACATGATACAAATCACCATCGATTTCTATGTTGCCACTTGCTGGATTCTCACCAAGCTCAATTGGAGCAATGTAGCCTTGCACAAATTCAGGAGCTTTGCCCTCCAGGGACTTTGTATCTACCTCCTCAGGCATTTCATCAAAATATGTAGAGTAGGCTTCGCCTGTCAATTCCATATCATAATCGATTGCGTATGCGCCATCATAATATGCCGCCATTCCAACGAAAGCCTGCTGCAACACAACTCTGTATCCTACGCGAGATGCATCGCCACAATCCCCCTGTCCAACATGACACATATATCCAGTCACATAGTTGTCTCCGTAGTCGTCGAAGCTATCGAATTCCTGCTGAATCATTTTGGCAACAGGGACTGCATGCATCAAATACTGATTGAACTCTACATCACCTGCGCAGTAGCTGGCTGCCAGAATCGACTCAGCTGTGCCCAGGTTGTAAGCTCTCTCATATGCTTTTGTATAATCTTCCTCCACCAATGCACTTGCCGCCTCTAACGCAGCATCCCCATCCTTTGCATTGTTTTCATTGAGGTATTTTTTTACTGTTTCTATATCCTCTGCTGTTGATTTGGTTCCACCAATCTGCTGCCAATCCAGGCCCTGGCCTTGAACCTCCACAGCAGTCGTTGCCAACAGCCATCTTACTAAATCATTACTCACATTGCTTTCAGTGCAATCTGAAAATGAATCATCCACTAATGGTATATCCACTAACTCCTTTTTATCGATTTCAGCCGCTTCTTCCTTTTTTGCATTTTCCTTGGCAGCTTTGAGGGCTTCATCGTGGATAGTGGTCACGCCACAACCCGCAAGAAGCACCGCCGACATAGAGAGAGCAGTTAACTCTACCATTTTCTTTTTCATAAAATATCCTCCGCGCATTATACAATTCTATTGCAATTGTTCTATTATCTCTTCCTCTGTATATTCTCCATATAATTCTTCAAAAGCGCAAGAATTATATTCCTCAACTTTGTTCTTCAATTCTTCAGGTGATAGTTGCTCATCAGTGTAATTATTATAATTTACGGTTTCTTCCTCGTAATAACAATCTTCTGAGTATGTAGTTACAAGCTTGTTGTTTTCTATTGTCATGAGTGTATGGCCGTATGTTTCCATGTCATGTCCAAAGTATCTAAGACTATTTTTATAAGGTACATATTCGTAATTCACGCATCCACCTACACCATATGCACAGTATTCCATAGGCTCTGTCACTATGCTATTAGAAAAGCTATAAACGCTTATCCAGTATCCTGTATCATCAACAAGAAGTTCGGGTATATCATCTTCATCTATATAAACCAAACTATACTTCAAATCTAATGATTCATTTTCTATTTGGTTAAACGCCACAATTGCTTTGTATGCATCACTATATGAACTGATTTCACCATTAACAAGTCCATTTGTAAGCGCATTTATAATATTCTCTGCAGAATAATCATCAGATAATTCTTTTTCTACATATGATTCTATATCATCATCATTTACAAAATAACACGTATCCTCTTCGTATTCGCGCACACAACCTCTGTAGAGCCAGAAATCCTTTTTTCCATGATTGTAACCAACAAAAACAATATCAACGTTTCCATCAAAATTATAATCACATGTTTCTATTTCTGTTATTTGCTCTGGGAATATAAAATTAAAATCACACTTCTTTTCACCATCAATTAGGTATTCTACTCTCTGATCTGAGCTGCCATTGTATTGAGGTATGATTAATTCTATTTCACCATCAACTAATTTAGACTCTAGTTTGACACTTGATTCACTGGCACTCTCTTTGCTCCATAAAGATTCTATTTCCTTTGTTTCTTCTGAACTTCCGTTCAAATCATGCACATTGGTGCCTGACCCCAATTCCTCAAACTCTTCCCTGGTTCCATTGAAGACATTTACATCAATGTATCTTTCTTCACCTTCGTATCCGTTTAGTACTGTTCGATTAGAATACTGCCAAAATGTCCAATTTACTTCTTTTGGAACCTTTGAGTAGACGCTTCGATACCATAAATCACAATCATCAAAATAGCCATTTACTATTGTGTCATAACTATTTTTTGTGACATAAAGCACAGGCTTCAATCCATATTCTTCTTCCAGAATGTCTACCATTTCCCTTAGATTTTTTCGAACAATATCAACATCGATATCATCGACGCATTTTTTATCTCCGTAGTATTCAACATCGATAACAGGTGGAAGCATACCTTCTGTTATACTTACATTTTTACAATAATTTTCAGCCTGTTTTTTCCCAGATGATTCGAAACTAAAAAAATGATATGCACCAACTCTAATGCCTGTTTTCAAAGCATTATTAAAGTTTGCATCATAGTATTCATCAACATGTGATGAACCTTCCGTAGCTTTTATATAGGCAAAACTTATGTCTTGCTCTATAAGTTGATTCCAATCAATAGCCCCCTGATATTTCGATACATCTACACCAACTACTGGGTACTCTTCTCTACTTGGATTATTGAAATGTATTATCCCCATATAGAGTATTGAAGCTATTAGGATAAGAATTATACAAATAACTATCGAGATTATTATGTATTTCTTTTTTATATGAATGTTTTTCAATCAACTCCCCCCTGTATTACACTTACTCTCAATATCGTATATACGTTATTATATTACTTTACTCATTTAGTAGTATTGTAATACTCTTCATTCCTGCTTTCAAGGGATAATTATAAGATTTTAAATAAAAAATCGGCCTCCTAGGAGACCGATTTGACTTCGAATTACTTCATCAACTTCTTTATTTTCTTTTCATTTTCTCTTGAAAATGAACTAAGTTCATAAGATCTAATTCTTTCCTTTACCATATTTGGTGTTACAAAGCCACTTTTAACAAGTACTGCTAATCGATTAATAACTGTCTTATTTGTAACTCCAAGCTCACGGCTAACTTCTATAGGAGTAAACTCCCCTTTATATTTCTTGAGCAGCAATACTAGCAGTTCTTTTTCCTTGCCTTTCAGATATGATAAACTGCCTTCCAGTTCCTCTCCACTGCTACTCTCTGATATTTCACAAACCTTATTAGAATATAGTAAAACCATTCTAAGGAAATAATTAAACCAAATCTCTGGATGCGGTGGATTATCTCTACCTGAATAATATAGTGAAGGTAATCCCATCTGAATAGAATCATAGTATTCTTCTATGTCATAAGCAAAGTACTCTTCAAGCGATCCGATTCCATTAAATCCAAATCCATTAATATCTAGAATATAGCCTGACAGTAATCTGGCAGTTCGTCCATTACCATCTTCAAATGGATGAATAGCAACTAACTGATAATGAACAACCGCAGCAATAATAAGAGGATGATCATCTGTTGTATTTACATACTCTACTAATTCATCTAACAGATTTGGGATATCAATGTATTCTGGAGGGATATAATCAGGATAACCAGTTTTCGAATCGTATACTGCAAAAAGTACTCCAGGTGGCATTGGTCCTCTAAGACCGATTTTCTCCTTTGATGCTCCCTTTTCAACATATTTCTGCACATCTAGGATTAGTTTCTTTGAGAACTTCTCATTTTTCTTAGCCTTTTCTTCGAGATAATTCAATGCAAGAAAATAGTTGCGAACTTCTTGTTCCGGCCTTAGATAATGTTTTCGCTCATCACTTTCAATAACCTCATCAACTTGCTTTTCTGAAAGTGGATTTCCCTCTATTTTATTAGAAGCATAAGAGCTCCTTTTTTTTGAGTTTTTTCGCAACTTATTAGCTACGGAAACAGATATATTATCTGTTGATACTTTATATCTATTCTTTTCTATCTCAGTAATATACTTTAAAATTTCATTATTTAAGGTTACTTTTATCATAAAATAGCACCTCCTGAATAAATATATCATATCAGAAAGGAGCATTTTTCTCCACTAAAATTACACTATTTTTACACTATTTTTCATCCCGTACATTGGTGCCTGCCCCCATTATGATACTATCCCCACTGCTATTGCTGTCCCAATTTTATTTCTTTTAACTATTATTTTGTCCATTTCTTTATCCTAAAACTGTAGCCCACCAATGATATCAAATCTTTGTCCAAGCTGAAGCGTCCAACTGGTGATCCAGGATTTGGGACTTCAGTTTCTGCTCAAATTTTTCCTTTGATACTTCGTTTCCATCAATTAAATATTCAGGACACTTAATTGACTCATATCCGTTGTTATCTTCTCTTACAAAAAGCTCTGCGATTGACTCCGTCTCGCCTGTCGCATCGTACTTGAAGATGGTGTAGGTTATAGATTCACCATAGTTGTACTCCTCGACCATGTTCCCATTATCAAGAGGATAATCAAAACATGTCTGCTCTAAACTATCGCTAAACCAGCACACCACTTTGTTATCTTCCACATGAAAAACAGAAGAAAATCCCTCTGGCTGATTCTCCATCTGGATTATCATCTCCTCTTTTCCATCTCCATCTAAATCCAGCAAAGTATACTCATAAGTAAACTCATCGCTCTGAAAGTCCGGAATATACCATTCCTCCTGCTGGCCATCCTTAAGAACCGATGTATCTCCCAGCGCAAACTTTGTCAAAATGTCTTTGGTATCTGCATCGGCACCTGTACTATCTTGTGAACAAGCCGTAATGCTAATGGCGCATGCAAGGCTTGCCGCAAGCACTGCTCTTTTTGTAATTATATTGATGCTTCTTTTCATACTATTTTTCTCCCTCGTATATAGATCTTGCCCTCATTATTCTTTGTTTCCTTCGAATTCTATTTATCCTCGAGCATTCGCAAATCAGCTTTCCAGGTATAATAAGCATTAGCAAACATATACATTGTGATTGATATTATTATTAAACATAAAATAATATATATCTTTGCATATTCCGGCATAGACATAGCTCTAACCTCATCCCTGAATAGTAAATATGTTCCCGGTAATATGCCTGAAACAATTCCAGCAACATTTTCACCTTTTTTCTGTTCTATTTTTTTAGTTTCCGCTCTTTTTCTAACTATATAACCCAAGATACTCATTATAATTATTGGAATCACAAATAAAGCAGAGTACCATGCTGATTGTCCAGCAACTGTTAATTGACTTAACATCACCAAATAATATGCCAATAGTACTATTAGAGTCTCCATTCTGGATACTCTAAGTAATTGCCTAACTTCTAAATTATTCTCATTAATATATTTTTCAGTAATAAGAAGCGATACTACGCATATACCTTCAACTAATATTATCCACACATGCTGATTCCAATAATTTGACGTTAACGCAACATCTAATACCACTCCGGTTACAACAATTAATATATAGTACTCTGTTAATTTTTTTATTTTAGTTACTATTTCTTCCATAATCTTATTCGTTATATATTAATGTATGCCTTCATACAAATTCAAAACCATGTGCTTGCCCCATTACGTATGTAGTGTCTCATCTATTTCTCCCAGAGCTTTCTTGCACATAGATGGCCTGCCATAGGATTTCACACTGCATACAGATTCAAGCTTTCTGCTTTTTTAATTTATATAGTATTGCAAATATGAACACTACTAGAAGATAAACTAGAATAATCATCACTATTTCACCAATAGCAATACTCCCCACATTAGGAATAATTGCACCAAACAAAATGGTTGATAATGCCATTGGGCTCACTCGCAATAATAAAGATACAAATATTACTTTGAAAGATCTGCTATCAATCTTCGCTATATGCTTTTTCTCTTCATTATTAGATTTCTTGGTTTTCCTTGCGCGCACTACTCGCTCCCATTGACTACTATATAAAGTATATACATTAACATTATTTTGAATGATATAATCAACCACCTGATTAAATTTCTCATCGCCAATAATAGCTTGCGTTAAATCAATCCAAAATATTTTCTTGTAACTAAATATTATCGCATCCGAACTCGAATATTGATTGTATTTAGCAGCATGTACATATCTACAACTATCAATTCTATTTCGTTTCAAAAATGGCGCATAAACTATAGTTATATTATTTCCATCGATAATTACTTTTTTGAACATCGATGAGAGCATGGCTATTATTATGGTGATTGTTATTAATGCTATAACACTCCCAAAAATTCTCAGATCCTTAAAGATAAATTTTACGTCAAGAAATAAAAGTGTCCCAGCTGATACTATCAACGCAATCGGCAATGATTTATCATTTTTGATTATTGTTCTATTCACTGAAATCAAAATACCCCCCTTGTCCTTCATTATTCAACTTCATCGTACCTTCTACACATCCGGTTTGTATATTGTAAACATATAGGGTTCCGTAATTCGGTGTTGTAAATAGCCCAAAATGTAATACCGAATATGCTATGTACTTTCCATCATTATTTATAGAAATCCATTTATCTGATTGCCTTTCGGCTATAATCTCCTTCTTACCTGTAACAAGATTAGGACATTGGTGCCTGCCCCTGCCACAAATCAACGACTCTATATTAATCATGTTGCTTATTTACTTATTTAGTAGTATTGTAATACTCTTAATTGCTGCTTTCAAGGGATAATTATTAGAATTTTTAGTGAAATAAAAAAGAGCAGTTATCTTTTCATAACTGCTCTTGATATAAACTTGGTGGCAGGTTCTTTTTTTATATACTCTACTTGTATAGATCTTCTACTGTAATCAGCTTTACATTAAACATATCAGTATTTTTTACCCAATCTGTAAAGCCGCTTAAAGAAAATAGAATTAATGTTGTGACATTATAGCTGCCTGATATTAGCTTAGATCTTCTAATAAGGGTATCTAATATCTCTTTATCTATTTTTTCATTTTTAAATTTACACTCACCTAAAATAGCTGTTTTATCTATTGTAGATATACCTACAACATCGATATCTGCAGACTGTTGAAACCGCTCTCCGTTCGCATCTATCATCTGCTCTACACCCCACCAAGTACCAACTTCTGTAATAAATGAACCAAATTCTCCAAGAATACCGTGCTCCAATGTGTAATAACGGCACATGTCTTCAAATACACTTCCCATAAAAGAATGTAATCCACTCTTTACAACTTTTTCATAATATACCTGGCCCTGCCCCATTTCTATTACACTTATAGCCTTAGGAATAAACTGATACCAGAATTTAAACATATGGTCTTTAAGAACATATTGGGTTTTCTTCTTATTCTTTTCCTCTGTAATACATTTTTTCTTTTCAACAAGCCCTACATCGATAAGCTTTTCTAAAGAATAGAGAACCGTACTGTCCTTTTCCTTTACCTTAGCGGCTATAATATTAAGAGCGGTCTCGCCTGAAGCTACCTGCTCAATAATATTGTTTACAAGGGTCACATCAGAAAATTCTTGCGTTAACAGGTTCTTTGTTTCATCAAATAAATAGCCATCCGTATTAAAGAAAAGTTTGATTATGTTTTCATCTAGGCTTTTTGAAGAATCAAAAAGTGCCAAATACTTTGCTACACCGCCAGTAACACCATAACAAATAGCCTTGTCTTCTGGTGAATAGTTAGGTACAAATAGAGCAGAATCCTTGTAGTTGAATGCATCCAGTTTTAGCTGAGAATCTCTACGACCGAAAATAGGACTCTTTTCACTAAGCACTTTCTTTTCCATGAAGCTAAGAGCTGAACCACACAGAATAAGCATCAAGTTTTTATCCAGCCACTGAGTATCTATATATTTTTGTAAAACAGATAATAAAGCATCGTCTTTTTCTGCCCAGTATGGCAGTTCATCAATAACCAAGATTAGCTTTTCTTCTTTACTTGACGCCTTGCTTGTTATTATATCAAGAACACTTTCTATATTGGGAAATGTGGCGTTACTATACGCAGGATCTAATACATCAAAAACCTGTTTTGAGAACAACTCCAGATTTCTTTCGGCACCTACTTTTGTGGCTGTATAAAATATAGCCTTTTTACCTTTAATGAACTCACTAATAAGGAATGATTTACCTACTCTTCGTCGACCATAAATTACTGTCATTCCAAAGCCATCTTTTTCGTATATAGTCTGTAGTGATTCTAATTCTTTTTCTCTACCAATAAACATGTGCGCTCCTTTTGTTCAAATCGTTTTCATTCAAACGCATTTGAATCAAATCTATTTGAATATAATATAGCACATTTTATACTCACTTGCCATACACTAAGAAAGAGTTCACAATTTTTTTATACCACATTAAATTTTGCAGGCATTGAACCAACTTTTATGATTTCCTATTAATTCAACTCTTCTTCCGTAAAAAACTTATTTACAATGCTACGAAACCACTTATCAGTATC
>NZ_FOWB01000008.1:114879-120735 GCF_900115355.1 Pseudobutyrivibrio sp. JW11
TCAAACCCTTGGCTACTACCATTTTTTTCTCTATTAAAATAAGCCAATGGTTTAGTTGCTATAAGTTTTGGATGGCTCGTAATCTTATAACCTCTATTTTGAGCCTCTTCTCCCATAACCTCTTTTATAATTTTCATATACAATATACTCATATCATGTCACTCCAGAAATTTTGGACCTGCTCCTGTGTGGTCAAGCACCTACTCATATAAACCATATCTAAACAATTCTGGTTCTTTATTTATTGGCTTATTCCAATGGATAAGAGGTTTTGTATTATCTAAACCCCATCATCTGCACATTGCCCATACAAAATCTACTTTTCTTTCATTATTGTGATATCTTAGCCACGCCTGAACAACAGCATCAATAGGCCAAACTTTCAATACTCTTTGTGGACGATTAATTTCTACTTTCCATGTATCATATGACACCTCGCCACCCTCTTCTCTTATAATTATTTCTGTTAAAATGGAGGCCATGCCTAGCCATAAATCATATATCTCCTCATTTTTCTCCGGTGTATCTTCAGCCTCTCTGTTTTCCCATAATACTTCATCAATATGTTTCAATTGTTCTTCTCTAGAACCATTATCCAAAATATGATAAATCGCATCATATTTCTTTACTAATTCTTTATGATGTGCTTTAAAATAGAGTTTTCTCTCTGGGGTTTCAAAGGAATCTGTTTTTTCTGTCAACATCTCATCTAACAGCTCAAAGCCAAATTCCTTAATAAACTTATCAAAAAAACTAATTACTTCTATAAATTCTTTTTCTGTCTCCGCACACCAATATTCATTATCACTATATTCCGGAAGTACGTTTCCAATTTCTTTTACACTATTTCCTTTTGCAGAGGACCACATTATTAATTTGTATTCACTTTCAAATATCGAATGCTGTTGAATATATACTTCCTCTTTAACATCGTTTACATTTCTTACAAAAGTCCAGATTATTCCCTTTTCTTTGCCAATATATTTAAAACCTTTCTTTTCTAGGGTTTTTCCCAATATCTCCTTTATTATTCTTGTTTTATTCATAATTTACCTTTATTACTCAAGTCCGCATCCAGTCACTGCATATTGGTGCCTGACCCCATTACGAATTTATTACATTGTAATTTCTATGTAATAGGGTCAGGCACCTTCTCCTGTTCTTCTTTTAAACCACTCAATAAATTCAACTGCTCCTGCTGCTAAGAATAAAAAGAGCATCATAGATGCAAAATACATTTTCTTTATAATTTTGTTTATCTTCTTGATTTACATTTTTCATATTGTTTCACTATCCCCAACTTTTATGATTTCCTATTAATTCAACTCTTCTTCCGTGAAAAACTTATTTACAATGCTACGAAACCACTTATCAGTATCCTTATTTCTATATGCAGTAATAATCATATTGAAAAACAACATATTCTCATTCACCTTTAATAAATATCCTGTTAATATACAAGCTGCTTTTAATAACAAATCTTTTGCATCTAAGAAGTCCAGCTTATATGCATCCTGTATTAAATGTTCAATATAATCCAGGGATTCTTTTATTGTTTTACCTTCAAACTCTTTATGTACTTCCTCAAAGACTGCTTTATAATTGTCTAACACATATTCATTATCTGAATGTGTAAAATAAGGTCTGTTTGATGCTTGTTCTAACAGATCATATCCTTCCTTAAGCATATAATCATTGAAAGATCTAATACAATCTTCGAACTCCTCTGCACTATTGTATTTTAGGTGTATTTCTTTCCCACAACATCTCAGAAAAAGTGTTTTCTCTCCAATTAAATATTCCGTAATCTCAAACCCTTGGCTACTACCATTTTTTTCTCTATTAAAATAAGCCAATGGTTTAGTTGCTATAAGCTTTGGATGGCTCGTAATCTTATAACCTCTATTTTGAGCCTCTTCTCCCATAACCTCTTTTATAATTTTCATATACGATATACTCATATCATGTCACTCCTATGCAATACAATCATTTCCATCTGTACTAATATAATTACTATCAATATATATAACTCCAAGTAACACACAAAATGCTAAAAAGGTTGCTGCCAATGCCGGTTCGTCAGCTAATCCTATAACAGTCGCGTCATCCGCTAGCATTACTGCCATTGCATCAATCATACCTAATGCTAATCCCATTTCGATTGCTATTCTACCATTATATACAGGGGAATCATCCAATCCCATCATATAATTAGTTGCAGCTGAAAGTACCGTTGTTGTTTCAGGTTCATATACTTTACAATCATCTGGTAATTTCTTTTGGTAATTGTATATAATAAGACCATCTCCATACGTTCTATATACTATATACTCGTTTTCATTTAGCATTGATGGAATAGCTATGTTAAATGTTTCGTCATATGATTCTCCTATTGTAGCCATTTCCATTCCAGATTTAATCTTGTTTATATCATTGTCATTAAATGCATCAACATATCCTTGTAACTGAGCCTCACCTATTGCATGATTTACTGCACCTTCTGCATAACTTCCTGGCTTTATCTCATATATTTCTGCTGTAACAGCATTAAAAACAACGATATCTGCATAACCATATTTGCCATTACCATGATATGATCCACCTTCAATCGAATATTCAACCGCGCAATTAGGTGCAAGTTGTTCCATTGCATATGCTTCCATCATCAAATGAGCTTCTATACCTTCAGCAGCTGTATAATGTCCGTTTAAGTCTATTCTATCTAATGGTCTGTTATAACAATACTCATATAAATTTAGTGATTTACTCTTTCGAAGCCCAATATACCTCTCTTTATCTCTTGATATAAATCTTGCATTTTTTGCATCATAGTATCTAGCCTGTGCAAAGTAGCTTCCTGTCATTTCATCATGCTGGTAGCCTGTGAATGCTAGTGGCTGGATGATATTGCCTTGCTTTGTGTAGGCCGGCTTTTCTTTTTTTCCTGTGAATGGATTTATGTTTCTTCCAAACTCATCGTAAGCATAGGTTGATGTAGCTATGCCATCTGTACCTGTCAGGTACATTCCTGTTCCTAGTTCATCAAGCATATAGAAATAGTCATTTCCTGCTTTAGACATGCTTACTACGTTACTGTCATATGTATAGGTCTCAGATTCACCATTAACTGTGCGCTCTAGCATGTTGTGGTAGTCTTTGGTGATGTCTAACAGGTAATCGATGCTTTCTGTAGGATTTTGAACTGCTACTCTTTTTCCCATTCCGTTGTAGCAATAGGTTGCTTCTTTACCTTCAGCATCAACTACTTTTGAAAGCATGTTTGTTGCATCAAAAGTAAAGGTCTTTTTCAAGAGACCTTCTGTGTATTCTTTTGCTATATTTCCTCGTTTATCATACTCGTAGGAGATGGACTTTGAATCAGATACTGTTTCAAGTAATCTATCAAGCTCATCATATCTATACTTTGTTACTACACCTTCATCTGTCATAATGCTTCTGTTTCCGAAGGCATCATAGGTATAGCTTCTTAGCAACTCACCATCTCTTCTTACATTTGTGAGTCGCTTTTCTAAATCGTAGTCATAAGTGTATTTGCCTGAAATATCCTTAAGTTCTCTTCTGGTTCTTTCAATCTCAGTTCTATTTCCTTGTGTGTCATATCCATAAATATATCTATCTAAGAGTCCTTTTGAATCATGCATCTCAAGACTTCTAAGATATCCACCTGGAAGATATGACATTACTTCTTTATTAGCATTTGGAAGTATCTTTTCTGATAGTCTATTAAACTCGTCGTATATATAACTTGTTTTATCTGCTCCACTAATCAGTTCACTTAAACGAAGATTATCATCATAGATGTAATCTATTTTCTTTCCATCAGGGTATGTGATAGATGTACGTTCTGATACATTTCCATATGTATAAGATACTTTTCTACCTTTATAATCAACTACTGATAAAGCCCTTCCTATTACATCTCTTTCTACAGATGTTGTTCCAAGCCAGTCTTTAAACTGATTAAGTTTTCCAAGTGCATCATAAGAAAACTCTACACTTCTACCGTCTGCATAACCTACCTCTGTTACTACTCCAAGGTTGTTATACTTATAGTTTGTGGCATAGTTATCTCTATCTGTCTTAGTCTTAAGACGTCCATACTGATCATACTCGTATGTTTCTTCCTGACCAAGGGCATCTGTTACCTTTGTAAGCTGACCTGATAGGTTGTATGAATACAGTGTGACATGACCATCTTTTCCTACTGTTGGGAAGTATTCTGAATCCGTATTTACGATTCTTCCTTCTGCTCTATGTACACTCTTTAGATTATCAAGGGCATCATAGGTGTAAGCGGTCTCGTTACCAAGCGCATCTACTACACTTTTAAGGCGACCCGTAGGAGTATAGGTGTAAAGTGTGGTGCTTCTTCCATCTACTACCTTTGTGGCTCTTCCCATTGCATCATACTCGTATGATACTGTGCGTCCATCTGAGCCTTCTACTTTTGAAACTCTGCTTAGTACGTCATAGCTATAGCTAATCTTATAGCCATCTGCAAATACTCTTGATTCAACACGTCCTACATTGTCATACTTTAAAAGCTGCTCTATCTTGCCACAAAAATAGATTACATTAAGCTTTCCTGCATTGGTGTATTCAAATCTTCTTACTCTACCTGCAGCATCTGTGATTGTTTCTATTTCTCCAAGCCTGCTGTAGGTATAGCTTGTTTCATTTCCAAGTGGATCTGTCTCTTTTGTTACTCGGCCAAGAAGATCATACTCTCTTGTGTACTTGTTTCCGAGAGTATCTGTCATTTCTATGAGGTTGCCAGACTCGTCATAAGCATAAATTTTCTCATGTCCTAAAGCATCAACCTCTTTTATGATTCTATTTAAAGCATCATAATCAAGGCTACGTACCTTTACGTCGCCTAAGTATTCTTCTATTACATTTCCATTTCTATCATAAACATAACCAGTTGTTCTTCCCTCTGGGTCTGTTACTTTCATAAGTCTCATTAGAGGGTCATAATCATACGTTATGACACCACCATTAGGCAGAAGTACTTTCTCCTGCTTTCCCATGGCGTTATAAGTAATTTCTGTTACTCGTCCTGCTTCATCAACTACCTTTGAAACACGGCCCATGATGTTTATGTCATAGTTTTTAATTGTTCCATCAACCTCTTTTACTGATGTAACCTTTCCCATCTCATCATAGGTGTACTCTCTAGAGTTACCCAAAGCATCAATGGTTTTTACGATACGGTCTGCTGCGTCATACTCATAGGTTGTTTTAGCACCATCTGCTGTAGTTGTAGCTATAACTCTATTTAAGTTGTCGTATTCGTAGTTTGTTACAACACCATCCGGATCCTTTATCGTATTTACGTTACTTCTATCATCGTACGAAAACCACGTAAGAGCTCCAGCAGCATTTCTTGTTTTTTCTAGATTTCCATCGCGATAGTAGAATCTATTTGTCTCATTAAGTGGATTTCTTATTTCAAAAAGCTTTCCATCAAGGTCATAAGAGTACTTATACTCTTCTCCCTTAACGCCCTTTACAGCCATAGGCTTTCCATCTGCTCTATAGGTAATGCTTGTTTTATTTCCTAGGGCATCTACTATCTTTGTAAGATGGCCCTTATTGTCATATGAAAACCTGGTAGTATTTCCTCTTTTATCTGTAAAGCTTGTCTTTTGATTTCTCTTGTTATAGGTGTATCTTTCTTCACCATCATAGTACTTTGTCTTTGTATGACGTCCCATGTCATCATGGGTATACACTACCTGATTACCGTTTTGTTCTGTGGCAATAGTAGTCATCTTTTCATCATCATACTCATAAGTCATAGTAGTATCGTCTGGAAAGCTTTGCTTTGTAGCT
>NZ_FOWB01000019.1:0-41570 GCF_900115355.1 Pseudobutyrivibrio sp. JW11
GGATATTTGAGAGGAGCTGCCCCTAGTACGAGAGGACCGGGGTGGACGGACCACTGGTGTATCAGCTGTCGACCAACGGCATAGCTGAGTAGCCAAGTCTGGACGGGATAAACGCTGAAGGCATCTAAGCGTGAAGCCCCCCTCAAGATGAGATATCCCATTCCTTCAAGGAAATAAGATCCCTTATAGACGATAAGGTAGATAGGTTCAAGGTGTAAGTGCGGTAACGCATTCAGCTGATGAATACTAATAGATCGAAGGTTTATTCTAAAAGGAAGATGTGTAGCGAATTTTCGGACACTAAGTTTTACTGTGTGAAGTTTTGAGGTTGCTATAAGAGAAGTAGCAAGCAAGAGCTTGCTTTTTTCGTAGAGAAACCACTATTTGGGGGCGTAGCTCAGTTGGGAGAGCACCTGCCTTGCAAGCAGGGGGTCAAGAGTTCGAATCTCTCCGTCTCCACTAAAGTTCTTGCTAAATGCAAGAACTTTTTGTTTGCCTAAGATAGAAAAAATAATGTGAAAATTTTGTGATTTTTCTATTGAAAGCGACTAGATATTGTGTTAATATTTACTAGTCGCGTGGGTGAGGGACTCAAATCAATTTTGGGTTTTTCGCTTACGATTTAGGGGATTGGTCAAATGGTATGATAGGGGTCTCCAAAACCTTTGGTGGGAGTTCGATTCTCTCATCCCCTGTTACTAAAAGCCTTGGAAGATATACTTCCAGGGCTTTTTTCGTATATAAAACAGTGATAAATACACTACTTAATTAATTGAATGTGTAAAAACAAAATGATATAATAAACTAAAATAGTCAGAAAATTCAATTTATAATTTTCTTAAGGGGTTTTACTATATTACGTGCAAAGGAGAAGGGATTATGCTTGCTACATTGGTACCACTGTTTTACGAAGATATGTCAGTTGCATCATATTGCTTATATGCGCAGAAGGAGAACTTATATCAACATCCACATTTACTAGGCGCAGGAAAATATGATGGTGCTGGCGCTATCGTAGGAATTGAAGTTTTTGATAGTGTTTCGGAGGATGATCTTGTTGCTAACTGCAGCATAATTATTCCTATTAATAATATTTCATTATTTTCTAATATAGAACAACAGTTGACTGGCTTTGATGGAAGAATAGTTTTACTGGTTGATCAGACTATTAAGCCAGAAGAATCATATAATAAACGTTTACTTGATTTGAAAAGTAAAGGTTTCAAGTTGGCTATGAAGGATTTGCCTCTTGCTAACATTGATGACTTTAAGTTTATGCTAAACGATTTTGATCTATTCCTTATTAATAGCGAAGCTGGAGATGTTGTTGCTCAGGCTAAGGAGTTTAGAAAAGTTATTCCTGATATGGACTTTTGCGCAGAAAATCTTCATAGCAAGGAAGAATTTGATGCTGCTAAAGAATCTGGTCTATTCAAAATTTTCGAAGGTACTTTCTTTAGAGTTCCAATTAATGAACAAGATACAGAGGTTTCGCCTATTAATATTAATTACATGAAGTTGATGACAGTTATTAATCAGCCAGATTTTAATCTTAGCGATGTATCGAATGTTATTGGACAAGATCCAGCTCTTTCTATTGAGTTATTGAAAATTGCTAATAAGCTTACAGTAAATTCTAATATTAGATCCATTGCTCAAGCTACAGCACTTTTAGGACAACGTGAGATTAGACGTTGGCTAAATACAACATTATTTAATGGTTTAGCAGCTGGTAAGCCAAATGAGATTACACGACTATCATTAGTTAGAGCAAGATTTGCAGAAAATCTGGCACCTGTATTCGATTATGCTATGAGAAAAGATGAGCTTTTCCTAATGGGACTGTTTTCTCTACTTAATTTGATACTAGATATGCCTATGGAAAAGGCATTAGAGCAAGTTGGCGTTAGTAATGAGATAAAGAAGGCTTTAGTAGAAGATGATGGCATCTTTTCACCTCAGCTTGAATTCTTACTTAGCTATGAAGCTGGTGATTGGCAGGAAGTTTCCAGATTAATGGTTCTTCATGATATTGAGATGCATGATGTGTACGATGCATACGTAGAAGCCTTGAAATGGTATGGCAATATGTTTATTTAGTGACTTTGTACTCATTTAAATACAAATTTACAAAAATTTAATAATTTGGACACTAAATCAATATAATTTGTCAACATGGAAACTTGCTTATAAAAATATCGCGCAAACACCGATAATAAGGCTTTTTATGGAAACTAAAATTTGAAAAAGTGTTCAGATAATCTTCACATAGCAATTTTTTATAAAAATCAAAAAGTTACTGCACGAATTGATAAGTGTGTGACAAAAATTGCATTGACAGTATTTATAAATGATGTTATAAAATATCAAGTACGTTACGGAAGACGTATTGTAGTAAATGGATTTTGGTTTTTATAGGAGTTGATTTAGTTTATGAAGTTTAAAATTAGACTTGAGAACACACAGGACGCAGAAGAGTTTGTTACAGCAGCTGCTAAGTGTGGCGGCGATGTCGACCTTCATAGCGGAGTAGTTTATATCGATGGTAAGTCCCTTCTTGGAGTACTTGCAATGGGTATCAAGAGAGACATGGATGTCTATGTTGCAGATCACATCGAACCATCTTTTAAAAACGCTGTTAAGAAGTTCGTTGTTGCATAGAATAGAATAAGGTATAATAACCCTGTGATTATCACAGGGTTTTTTATTTATGAAAGTATCGAGATTAATAGCTCCAGAGGGAGAAAAAGCACAAATAAATATTTCGGTTCGCAACTTAGTCGAGTTTCTTCTTAGAGAGGGAGATATCGATGACAGAAAAGGGTCTGTAGATCCTTTTGAGGCGATGCAAGCAGGAAGTAGGATCCATAGAAAAATTCAAAGTTCTATGGGTCCATTTTATAGTGCTGAAGTTCCACTTAAATTCCAGATTGAATATGAAGACTATATTCTTGGACTGGAAGGGAGAGCTGACGGTCTTGTTTTAGATAGAGACGAATTTGGAAATGTTGTTACAGCCACAGTTGATGAAATAAAAGGAATGTATATGGATGTAATGACATTTGAAAAGCCTGTACTTGTTCATGAAGCTCAAGCTAAATGTTATGCATATATGGTTGCTTCTGAATATAATCTTGAGACAATCGAAGTGCAGATGACTTATGTTAGCTTGGAGACAGAAGAGGTTAAGTATTTTAATCATGTCTACACTTATGAAGAAATAGAAGAGTGGTTTTTGACCATTGTTGGTATATTTAAGAAATGGTCTGATTTCCAATATTATCATAAGATGGAGCTTCTAGAATCTGTTCAAGGTTTGGAATTCCCTTATGAATACAGAGACGGACAAAAGAAACTTGTTAGTGATGTATACAGAAGTATATACAGAAGAAAGATTTTGTTCATGCAGGCCCCTACAGGCACAGGAAAGACTATCGCCAACGTTTATCCTGCAGTAATGGCCCTTGGACAAAATCTTGCAGAGCGTGTTTTTTATCTTACAGCTAAAACGGCTACTGCAATCGCAGCTAGGGATGCATATAGTCTTTTAGTGGAAAAGGGATATGAAGGCAAAACAATCATGTTGACAGCAAAGGAGAAAATGTGCCTTTGCGATGAGGCTGATTGTAATCCGGATTATTGTCCTTATGCTAGGGGACATTTTGATAGAATTAACGACGTTATATATGAAGTAATTACTAAGGAAACGGTAATAACAAGAGATGTTATTCTTGGCTATGCCGAAGAATACGTAGTTTGTCCATTTGAACTGGCACTAGATGTTAGTACGTGGTGTGAAGGTATTATCTGTGATTACAACTACGTGTTTGATCCAAATGTATATTTGAAGAGATTTTTTGCTGAAGGCAAAGGTGGGGAGCACATTTTTCTTATTGATGAAGCTCACAACATGGTTGATAGAGCAAGAGAGATGTACTCTGAAACTCTCATCAAGGAAGAAATTCTTTCTATAAAAAGGTATGCTAAACCTGTCAGCAAGAAATTGGTTAATGCATTGGAAAAATGCAATAGGATTATGCTGGAATATAAGCGTGAGTGTGATCACGATATAACAGTGCTGGATGATGTTGATATGCTTTTAAATGCTTGTGACAATCTTCAAATGATATTGGAACAACTATTTAAAAAAGAAATCAAATTTGGAATATATCAGGATGAAGTATTAGATTTCTATTTCAGATTGAGAAACTTTACGGCCTTGGCGTATCAACAGGATAGTGATCACTATCGTATATACTGTGATTTCGATGAGGATAAAAACTTCAATCTTCATTTATATTGTATTGATCCATCTGCACAGTTGCAGGACAGGCTCAGAATGGCCAGGGCAACAGTATACTTTAGCGCGACATTACTTCCTATCGATTATTACAAGGATTTGCTTTGTAATGATAAAGATGTGTATGCCATATATGTGGATTCGGTTTTTGATCAAAAGAACCGTCTTTTGATGCTAGGTACAGATGTTACTAGCAAGTACACAAGACGAGGTGATGATGAGTATCTGAAATTTGCAACTTACATCAATACTATCGTAAATGCGAAGCAGGGAAACTATATGGTTTTTGGTCCTTCTTACAAGTTTTTGGAGGATATACAAAGCAAATATAGTGACATAATGGGTGATGTTGATGTAATAGTTCAACAGCAAAATATGACAGAACAAGAACGAGAAGACTTTCTGCTGGAATTTGAAAAGAAAAGAGACAAATCAATGGTAGCGTTTTGTACTCTTGGAGGGATTTTTTCAGAAGGTATAGATTTAGTTGGCGGAAAGCTTATTGGTTCTATAGTACTTGGGGCAGGGCTTCCACAGGTGGGCAACGAGCGAAAGCTTATGTCTGATTTTTTTGATGAGAATGGCAAAAATGGATTTGAGTATGCCTATTTGTATCCTGGTATGAATAAAGTAATCCAGGCGGCCGGACGTCTTATCAGAACCAAAGACGATGTGGGAGTTATTGCATTGCTTGATGAACGCTTTAGGTTTGGAAGCTATAGAAAAACATTTCCAAGAGAATGGAATGATGCTACATTCACATCTGTAGAAAGTGTGGAAAAGCAGGTTAAAGGATTCTGGAAAGATAAGGAATAAAACTTTCGTTAAAAAGTAACAAATTTAATTAAAAAAATAGGCTGAAAAAGTATTAGGACATGTGAACAAATTGTGATATACTATCTACAACTGTGGGGTGTGCGAGGTTTTGTACACCCTGCGATACAAAATAAATATCACGGAGGTGTAAAGTGGGCAAGGTAAGAAGAGTTTACGTTGAGAAAAAACCACAGTTTGCAGTATCTGCTAAGTCACTGTATTCCGAAATAGGAAGTTACTTAGGCATCAAGGGTGTTACAGGAGTCAGGGTTTTGATTCGGTACGACATTCAGGATGTTTCTGATGAGGTCTTTAAAAAAGCGGTAAAGACGGTATTTTCGGAGCCACCTGTTGATGATGTTTATGAAGAAACATTTGATTACAATGGCAGAGTTTTTTCTGTTGAGTTTTTACCAGGTCAGTTTGACCAGAGAGCTGATTCTGCGGAGCAGTGTCTTAAACTTCTAAATGAGGATGAGAATCCTACTATTCATACAGCAACTACCTATGTTATTGAGGGTAGCATTTCTGACGATGAATTTAATGCTATAAAATCACATTGTATTAATCCAGTTGATTCTAGAGAGACTTCACTTGAAAAGCCAGAGTCTCTATCTAATAATTTCGATGAGCCAGCCGACGTCAAGACTTTTGACGGATTCATTTCTATGGCTGAAAATGATTTACGTAATTTATATGATTCCTTAAATCTTGCTATGACATTTAAGGATTTCCTTCACATTCAGAACTATTTTTCCAATGAAGAACACAGAGACCCTACTGTTACAGAAATCAGGGTATTAGATACATATTGGTCTGATCATTGTAGACATACAACATTCTCTACAGAGTTAAAGAACGTTACTATCGAAGATGGTTATTACAAAGCTCCTATTCAGGCAACTTTTGATGATTATCTTGATAACTTCAAGATTCTTTATAAGGATAGAGATGATAAGTTTGTATGCTTAATGGATTTGGCACTTCTTGCTATGAAGCGTCTTAAAGCAGATGGCAAGCTTGATGATCAGGAAGAATCTGATGAGATTAATGCGTGCTCAATCGTTGTACCTATTAATGTAGATGGAACAGATGAAGAGTGGCTTATTAACTTTAAGAATGAGACACATAACCATCCTACAGAAATCGAACCATTTGGTGGTGCTGCAACATGTCTTGGCGGTGCAATCAGAGATCCACTTTCAGGACGTACTTATGTATATCAGGCAATGCGTGTTACAGGTGCTGCTGATCCAACAGTTTCAGTAAAGGATACAATCGAAGGAAAGCTTCCACAGAAGAAGCTTGTTCGTGAAGCTGCTCATGGATACAGCTCATATGGTAACCAGATTGGTCTTGCTACAGGATATGTAAAGGAAATATATCATCCAGATTATGTTGCAAAGCGTATGGAGATTGGTGCTGTTATGGGTGCTGCTCCAAGACGTGCCGTTCAGAGATTGAATTCAGATCCAGGAGATAAAATCATTCTTCTTGGTGGACGTACAGGACGTGATGGAATCGGTGGTGCTACAGGTTCTTCAAAGGCTCACAATACAGAATCTACTGCAGTATGTGGTGCTGAGGTTCAAAAGGGTAACCCACCTACAGAAAGAAAGATTCAGAGACTTTTCAGAAGAGAAGAAGTTTCATATATTATTAAAAAGTGTAATGACTTTGGTGCCGGCGGTGTATCAGTAGCAATCGGTGAGCTTGCTCCAGGACTTACAGTTGATCTTGATAAGGTTCCAAAGAAGTATGCAGGTCTTGATGGAACAGAACTTGCTATTTCAGAATCACAGGAGAGAATGGCTGTAGTTGTATCACCAGCTGATGTTAATAAGTTCTTACAGTATGCTGCAGAGGAGAACCTTGAAGCAATTGAGGTTGCAGTTGTTACTGAGGAGCCTAGACTTGTTCTTAACTGGAGAGGTAAGGAAATTGTTAACCTTTCAAGAGCATTCCTTGATACAAATGGTGCTCATCAGGAGACAGATGTATATGTAGAACTTCCTGACAGCAAGGATAAATACATCGATAGAATTGGTATCGAAAAGGTAGCAAAGGACATTGAGAATAATGATTTAAAGGCTGCTTGGCTTGATACACTTGCTGATCTTAATGTTTGCTCACAGAAGGGACTTGTTGAGATGTTTGATGGCTCAATCGGAGCTGGCTCAACACTTATGCCTTTTGGTGGTAGATATCAGCTTACAGAAACTCAGGCAATGGTTGCTAAGGTTCCTGTTGCTGATGGAAATACAGATGCTGTTACAATGATGGCTTATGGCTTTAATCCATATGTAAGCTCTTGGTCACCATATCATGGTTCACAGTTAGCAGTACTTGAGTCAATTTCACGTATCGTAGCTACTGGTGGTGATTACAAGAAAATCAGATTCACATTCCAGGAATACTTCCGCAGAATGAGCGAAGATCCAAAGAGATGGAGCCAGCCATTTGCTGCACTCCTTGGTGCATACAAGGCTCAGATGGAGTTTGGTCTTCCTTCTATAGGTGGTAAGGACTCTATGTCAGGAACATTCAATGAAATCGATGTTCCACCAACACTTGTATCATTTGCTGTAGATGTGGCAAAGCAGCAGGAGATTGTTACTCCAGAGTTAAAGGAAGCAGGAGATAAGCTCTTCTTACTTAGAATTCTTCGTGACAATTATGACCAGCCAAATTACAGTCAGGCAAAGGTTGTTTATGAAGTAATCAGACAGATGGTAGAGCTTGGAAACATCAAGGCTGCATATGCTCTTGATGCATACGGATTAGTACCAGCTGTTTCTAAGATGGCCTTTGGTAACAAGCTTGGTGTAAAGCTGGTTGATGAATGCCAGAATGGATTATTATTCGGATGTGTAATAGGCGATATCGTAGTTGAAGTTTCAGAGGATGGTGCACTTGCTATTATTCAAGAGCTTGAAAAGAGAGGATTCTCTGATTGTGGCTACGAAGTTGGTGAAGTTACAGATGATGCAACATTCACATACAAGGATGTAAAGATTTCTATGGATGAGGCTCTTGCTGCATGGACAGGAACTCTTGAAAAGGTATTTAAGACACGTAGCCATGATGATACATCTCTTGTAAATACAGAGCTTTACAAGGCTAAGAACTTCTACATTAGCAAGAATAAGATTGCAAAGCCAAGAGTATTTATTCCAGTATTCCCAGGCACAAACTGTGAATACGATTCAGCTCGTGCCTTTGAAAAGGCAGGCGCAATCACAAATGTAAAGGTATTCAAGAATCAGAATGCCGAGGACATCAGAGAATCAGTAGATGAGTTTACAAGAGCAATTGCTCAGTCTCAGATTGTTATGTTTCCTGGTGGATTCTCAGCTGGTGATGAGCCGGAGGGTTCAGCTAAATTCTTCGCAACTGCATTTAGAAATGCAAAGATGAAGGAAGCTATAACAAATCTTTTAGAAAATAGAGATGGTTTGATGTTAGGTATCTGTAATGGATTCCAGGCTCTTATCAAGCTTGGTCTTGTACCTTACGGTGAAATCCATACACAGTCAGCAGATTCACCAACTCTTACATACAACACAATAGGACGTCATATTTCTAAGATTGCCTATACAAAGGTAGTCAGCAACAAGTCACCTTGGCTTGCAGGTGCACAGCTTGGAGAGACTTATTGTTCACCAGCATCTCACGGTGAGGGACGTTTCGTTGCTTCAGAAGAGTGGATTAAGAAGCTCTTTGAAAACGGACAGGTTGCTACTCAGTACGTAGATGAAAATGGTAACCCTACAATGGATGAGGAATGGAATATCAACGGAAGCTACTATGCAATCGAAGGTATTACAAGTCCAGATGGTAGAGTATTTGGTAAGATGGCTCATGCAGAGCGTAGAGGTAGTGGCGTAGCACTTAACATTTATGGTAATCAGGACATGAAGATTTTCGAATCTGGTGTGGATTACTTCCGCTAAAATAATCGTAAATCCAAGGTATCTTTTATACCTTGGATTTTTATAAAATTTAAATGAGCTTTACAAAATAGTTCTTATTTTTTCAATGAATATAGTGATAACGATATTGAAAAAATAATAGAACTATTTGGAAAGCGGACTATAAAAGGGTAGAAAAGAGGAAAGATGAAAGCATTTTTAATTTTGGAAGATGGCACAGTATTTGAAGGCACAAGCATAGGATCTACCAGAGAGGTCGTTAGTGAGATTGTTTTCAATACTTCTATGACTGGATATTTGGAAGTTCTGACAGATCCTTCTTATGCAGGCCAGGCCGTATGCATGACATATCCACTTATTGGTAATTATGGTATTACAGATGATATGGAAAGTGGCAGACCATGGCCTGATGGATTTATTGTTAGAGAGCTTAGTAGAATTCCATCAAACTTCCGCTGCAAGGGCACAATTCAGGATTTCTTGGTTAAGCACAATATCACAGGTATTTCAGGTATCGACACACGTGCTCTTACAAAAATCTTACGTGACCGCGGAACAATGAACGGAATGATTACTACAAATGAGCACTTTAATTTCGAAGAAATCAAGCCAAAGCTTCAGGCTTATAGAACTGGGGATGTAGTTTCAAAGGTTACTTGCCAGGAGAAGACAGTTCTACCAGGAAACGGAAAAAAGGTGGCACTATTAGATTTTGGTGCAAAGAGAAATATTGCAAAGTCTCTTAATGATAGAGGATGTGAGGTTACTATTTATCCTGCCCACACTACTGCAAAGGAAATCCTTGCAGCAGAGCCAGACGGTATTATGCTTTCAAACGGACCTGGCGATCCAAAGGACTGCGGGCCTATCATTGATGAGGTTAAAAAGCTTTATGATAGCAATGTACCAATTTTTGCAATTTGCCTTGGACATCAGCTTATGGCACTTGCAACTGGTCTAGATACTCACAAGCTTAAGTACGGACACAGAGGTGGCAACCATCCTGTAAAGGATTTGGAGACTGGCAAAGTATACATTTCATCACAAAACCACGGTTATGTAGTTGATACAGATGGACTTGATGAGAGAATTGCAGTACCTGCATTTGTGAATGTAAACGATGGAACAAATGAGGGACTTAAGTATACAGGAAAGAACATTTTCACTGTTCAGTTCCATCCTGAGGCATGCCCAGGACCACAGGACAGCGGATATTTATTTGATAGATTTATTAAGATGATGGGAGGAGAGCAGTAATGCCAAAGAGAAGTGACATTAAGAAAGTAATGGTGATTGGCTCAGGTCCTATCGTTATTGGACAGGCGGCAGAGTTTGATTATGCTGGAACACAGGCATGTCGTTCACTTAAGGAAGAAGGCATTGAAGTTTGTCTTGTAAACTCTAACCCTGCCACAATCATGACAGACAAAGAGATAGCAGATCAGGTTTATATTGAGCCTCTTACAGTAGACGTTTTAAAGCAGATTATTATTAAGGAAAAGCCAGATTCACTTCTTCCAACACTTGGTGGACAGGCTGGACTTAACCTTGGTATGGAGCTTGCAGAGAGCGGCTTCCTCGAGGAGCAGGGAGTTAAGCTTATCGGTACCACAGCTGAGACAATCTTTAGAGCTGAGGATAGACAGGCATTCAAGGACACAATGGAAAAGCTTGGTGAGCCTGTTGCAGCATCACTTGTTGTAAACACAGTTGAGGATGGTATCAAGTTTACTAACACAATCGGCTATCCAGTAGTACTTAGACCTGCTTATACACTTGGCGGCTCAGGCGGTGGTATTGCAAACAATCAGCAGGAGCTTGTAGAAATTCTTACAAACGGTCTTCGTCTTTCACGTGTCCATGAAGTTCTTGTAGAAAGATGTATCGCTGGATGGAAGGAAATCGAGTACGAGGTAATGCGTGATGCCAACGGCAACTGCATCACAGTATGTAACATGGAAAACATCGATCCTGTTGGTGTACATACAGGTGACTCAATCGTAGTTGCTCCTTCACAGACACTTGGCGACAAGGAATATCAGATGCTTCGTACATCTGCACTTCGTATTATAGATGAGCTTGGAATTACAGGTGGATGTAACGTACAGTATGCGCTTCATCCAGAAAGCTTTGAGTACTGTGTAATCGAGGTAAATCCACGTGTATCTCGTTCATCAGCACTTGCATCAAAGGCAACAGGATACCCTATTGCAAAGGTAGCAGCAAAGATTGCTCTTGGTTATACACTTGATGAAATCCCAAATGCAATCACAAAGAAGACTTATGCATCATTTGAGCCAATGCTTGATTACTGCGTAGTAAAGATCCCAAGACTTCCATTTGATAAGTTCATCACAGCTCAGCGTAAGCTTACTACCCAGATGAAGGCTACTGGCGAAGTAATGTCTATATGCAACAACTTTGAGGGTGCCCTTATGAAGGCAATCCGCTCACTTGAGCAGCATGTAGATTCGCTTCTCAGCTACGATTTCTGCGATATGACAGATGAGGAACTTAACGAAGCACTTAAGGTTGTTGACGATAGAAGAATTTACTGCATTGCTGAGGCTCTTAGACGTGGTGCATCTTACGAGACCATTCACAATATCACAAAGATTGATATGTGGTTCATTGATAAGATTAAGATTCTTGTTGAAATGGAGCTTAGACTTCAGCAGGAAGAGCTTACAGTTGAACTCCTTAAAGAAGCAAAGAGAATTGAGTTCCCAGATAGCGTAATTGCACACTTGAATGGAAAGATGACTGAGGACGAGGTTCGTCAGATGCGATATGACAACGGCATTGTAGCTGCTTACAAGATGGTTGATACATGTGCAGCAGAGTTTGATGCCATGACACCTTACTACTACAGTGTTTACGGAAGCGAAAACGAAGCTGTAGAGACAAAGGACAGAAAGAAGGTACTTGTACTTGGTTCTGGTCCTATCAGAATCGGTCAGGGTGTTGAGTTTGACTACTGTTCAGTTCATGCTACATGGGCGTTTGCAAAGGAAGGCTGGGAGACAGTCATCGTAAATAACAACCCAGAGACAGTTTCAACTGACTTTGATATAGCAGATAAGCTTTACTTCGAGCCTCTTACAAATGAGGATGTAGAGTCAATCGTAAATCTTGAGAAGCCAGACGGTGCTATCGTACAGTTCGGTGGTCAGACAGCTATCAAGCTTACAGAGCACCTTATGAAAATCGGCGTGCCAATCCTTGGAACAAAGGCAGAGGACGTAGATGCAGCAGAGGATAGAGAGCTCTTTGATGAAATTCTTGAGCAGACACAGATTCCACGTGCTGCCGGCGGCACAGTATTTACTGCTGAGGAAGCAAAGGAAGTTGCAAACAGACTTGGTTATCCAGTACTTGTTCGCCCATCTTATGTACTTGGTGGACAGGGAATGCAGATTGCCTTTAATGATGATGAGATTGAGAAATTCATGGATATCATCAATCAGATTGCTCAGGATCACCCAATCCTTGTAGATAAGTACTTACAGGGAAAGGAAATTGAGGTTGATGCCATCTGTGACGGTGAAAATATCTTAATCCCTGGTATCATGGAGCATATTGAGCGTACTGGTATACACTCAGGTGATAGTATCTCAGTATATCCTGCTCACACAATCAGCCAGGATATTAAGGACAAGATTGTAGATTATACAGAGCGACTTGCAAAGGCTCTTCACGTACTTGGAATGATTAATATCCAGTTCATCGCCATGGATGGAGAGGTTTATGTAATCGAGGTAAACCCAAGAAGCTCACGTACAGTTCCATACATTAGCAAGGTAACAGGCATTCCAATCGTAGACCTTGCTGCAAAGGCAATTCTTGGTCATAAGATTACAGAAATGGGATACAAGCCAGGCCTCCAGCCTGAAGCTGACTACATTGCAATCAAGATGCCAGTGTTCTCATTCGAGAAGCTACGTGGAGCTGAGATAAGCCTTGGACCAGAAATGAAGTCAACTGGTGAGTGCCTTGGTATTGCAAAGACATTTGAGGAAGCTTTATACAAAGCATTCCTTGGGGCCGGTGTGGTTCTTCCAAAGCATAAGCAGATGATTATTACTGTAAAGGATGCTGATAAGCCAGAGGCTCTTGAGGTTGCAAAGAGATTTGAGAAGCTTGGATACAAGATCTACGCTACACGCTCAACTGCAAAGTATCTGCAGGATGGAGGAGTAGATGCACTTCAGGTAAACAAGATTTCACAGGAATCTCCAAACGTAATGGACCTTATCCTTGGTCACAAGATTGACCTTGTTATCGATACACCTACACAGGGACACGGAGATAAGACAAGAGACGGATTCCTCATTCGTCGAAATTCTATCGAGACTGGTGTTAACTGTATCACAGCAATCGATACTGCAGTAGCACTTGCTACATCACTTGAAAGCGCAACTACAGAATATACACTGGTAGATGTCGCAACTATATAATTAAACTTAGAAGCTACTTTTCTGTATCAAGCAGAAAGGTAGCTTTTTTTATATATTTACATATATTACTATGCTATAATTTTAAATATCTGTAGATTATTTGGAAATTTAATAAAAAGTGTTGACCTTCTACCTTGTGGAAGGTTTATATTTCAAGCATAGACAAGGCCAAGTCTCAATATTAACTCGGGAGGGATGACATGGAAACAGTATCTTTAGCATCTATTATAGGGATGTGTTTTACACTATTAATTTCATTTGGTTTGCCAATAGGATTATTGCTATATGCAATGAACAAGCTAAAAGCAAAAATGATTAGCTTTTGGATAGGAGCTGCTACATTTGTAGTATTTGCTCTTGTGCTTGAACAGCTGCTGCATATAGGAATGATTAATCAGTTTGGTGAAGCTTTAACTGGAAATATTCTTATAAAAGCCATCTATGGTGGACTTGCAGCTGGAATCTTTGAAGAGGTTGGTCGTTTCATATCAATGAAATTGTTTATGAAGCGACTCCTTAATAAAGAAAATGCATTTATGTACGGTGTTGGTCACGGTGGAATAGAGGCTATGATTATAGTAGGACTGACTACTGTATCAAATCTGATTAGCGCTTATATGATTAATACTGGATTAATGGAGAAATCTTTGGAGTTATTTGACAGTGATATTAAACAGCAGACTATTGATCAGCTTACGGTTTTATGGACTACTAGCCCAGTGGATTTTTACATGGCTGGAGTAGAGAGAGTTGTTGCCATTACATTACATCTGTCACTTTCCTATATTGTTTATAGGGCAGTCAAAGACGGAAAGATTCAGCTACTTTTCTTATCAATTGCATTACATGCCTTTGCAGATTTTGTAACTGTTTTGGTGGCAGGATATGCACCAATTATAGTAGTGGAAATTATATTGATTGTAATAGTTTCTATTATTGCAGTATTTGTTTATAAGAGATTTTCTGCTGAGCAGACAATTGCCTTAGGAGAATAGTTTATGGTCGAAAAGGTTTATAGTACAAGATGTGGGAATATTCATTATTGGATAAATACTAATGGTGAGTGTCAGGATAAACAGCTAGTGTTTTTACCTGGGTTAACTGCAGATCACAGATTATTTGATATGCAGATTGAGTGTTTTGAAGGGAAGTATCCTGTGTTTGTATGGGATGCACCAGCTCATGCTACTTCATATCCATTTGATATGGATTTTTCCTTGGCAGATAAGGCTACTTGGTTAAATGAAATCCTTGTGGAAAATGGTTTCGATAAGCCTGTTATTATTGGACAATCCATGGGTGGATATTTGGGACAGATGTTTATGCAGCTTTTTCCTAATAAAGTGGTCGGGTTTGTATCGATTGATTCCGCCCCATTGCAAAAGCAGTATTATACAGGAATTGAATTGTGGTTACTTCATAGAATGACTCCGGTGTATCGCTATTATCCATGGAAAACTCTTTTACGGCAGGGAACAAATGGGGTGGCAACCTCTGAATATGGACGTGCCTTAATGAAGGAGTTTATGATGACCTATGACGGTGACCAGGAAAGATATTCACGTCTTGCAGGCGGTGGCTATAGGATTTTGGTAGAGGCTGTGGAAGAAGAGCTTCCTTATGAGATTGCTTGCCCTGCCATGCTTATATGTGGCACAAAGGATATGGCAGGCTCTACTAAAAGGTACAATAGAGCTTGGCATGCTCGCACAGGATTGCCACTTCATTGGATTGAAGGTGCAGGGCATAACGCAAATACGGATAAGCCCGACGAAATTAACAGGCTAATAGAAGAGTTTTTGGAGACAGCATGAAGATTAATCAAGTAGAAGAACTAGTTGGGATTACAAAAAAGAATATTCGCTTTTATGAAGACCAGGGACTGATTAGTCCAGAGCGAAACAGGGATAATGGATATAGAGAGTATTCCCTGAAGGATGTGGAGCTTTTAAATAAGATAAAGCTGCTTAGAAGCTTAGATGTTCCGATAGAGGATATTCGTAAATTGGAAACAGGACAGGTATCTATGACAGATTGTTTGGATAGCCACATATCTCTTTTTACGCATCGTCAGAAAGAGCTGGATATCATGAAAGAGATGTGTAAAGAAATCATAGAAGCCAATGTTCAGTTTGATAATCTACAGGCTGATTCTTATCTCGAGGATATGAGGAGACTTGAGAAAGGGGGCGTTAAGTTTATGGATGTTAATAAAACTGATATTAAGAAGTCAAAGAGAGGCCCAATTATTGCAGCCACAGTGAGTATTATATTTTTCGTTGCTATGATTGCTTTTATTGGATGGGCCGAATTTACAGATCCTGAGACACCAATTGGATTTGTAATTGCTATTATAGTGTTATTTGGAGCAATGATTGTGGGAACACTTCTTGCTTTAAAAGAAAGATTAAAGGAAATAGAAGGAGGAGAAATAAATGAAGCTCGTAAGTATTGAAACAATTCCAGGACAGGAGTTTGAGGTAATCGGTGTAGTAAAGGGAACTATCGTACAGTCTAAAAACTTTGGTAAGGATTTCATGGCTGGTATGAAGACACTTGTTGGTGGTGAGATTAAAGGCTATACAGATATGCTTGTTGAAGCCAGACAGATTGCTACAAAGAGAATGGTAGATGAGGCTGAGCAGCTTGGGGCAGATGCTATTGTAGGAGTGAGATATGCTTCGTCATCTGTTATGCAGGGAGCAGCAGAGGTGCTTGCCTATGGAACTGCAGTAAAGTTCTTGTAAAACACTTTGAGCCAGAAGTTAAAGCTTCTGGCTCTTTTTATATTTATGATGTATAATTGTGCAAAATCTAAATTTATTCTAATGGAGATACGCTATGTCATATTTAATTAAAGACACTACAAAAGAAGAAAGAGAGCAAATTGTAAAGGAATCTCTTGGAAATATCGAAGCAAACTGTGATGGATGTATGGCAGGCCTTGCTGAGATGTACGAGGATTACATAGAAGGAAAAAAGGAGCTTCGAGAGATTAACATGGAATTCAATGCCAGATATGTAAAGGATGACAACATGGAAGGCAGAGATGGCAGAAGCTGCGTAATGTAGGAGGACAAATGACAGATTATAATTTACTAGCAGACCAGATTAAATCACTTGCAGAGGATGAGCCAAACTTTATCCCTGTTCTTTCAAATGCATCAGCACTTATATATGATGCTATGGAGGATTTAAACTGGGCAGGATTTTATTTGATGAACAAAGGCTCACTTTTACTTGGACCTTTCCAGGGAAAGGTTGCATGTATTAGAATAGCACTTGGCAAAGGTGTGTGCGGCACTGCAGCAGGTAATGATGAGACTTTGGTGGTACCAAATGTACACGAGTTTCCAGGACATATTGCATGCGACTGCGCTTCTAATTCAGAGATTGTTGTTCCTATTCATAAGGATGGCAAAGTGGTGGGCGTGCTTGATATTGATAGTCCAAAACTTAATAGATTTTCAGAGGACGATAAGCTTGGCTTAGAAAAGTTTGTAAAAGCTTTAGAAGAAGTAATTACCTTTGAATAAAAAATGAGTCATAATTACTCAACCTATAGTAAAATAGGTTGAGTAATTTTTTTTATTATTTTTTGTAAGATACAAATCTAATTCCTGTCTATATAGATGTGAGGCCTACAAATAACAATTCGAAGGGAGCAAATATGAGAGACGAGGAGATAATAGAGTTATATTTCAATCGTAATGAACGTGCAATTGAAGAGACAGATGTTAAGTATGGCAATTATCTGGCATCTATAGCAGGAAATATTTTAAAGTGCCAAGAGGATGTGGAAGAAGCTTTAGATGATACATATATGAAGGCATGGAAAAGAATTCCGCCAACAAGACCTCAGATTTTGAGAATCTTTTTAGGGAAAATTACTCGTAACATTGCATTTAATAAATTCGAGAATATGACAGCGAAAAAAAGAGGCGGTGGAGCAATAGCGGAAGTACTTGATGAGCTTGAGGAATGTATACCAGATTCAAGTGATGTTGAAGGCTCAATTCTTGGGGCAGAGCTTTCGCGTATTATCAGAGATTTTGTAAATAATCTACCAGACAGGGAAGCTTATATTTTCTCATGTAGATATTTTTACACAGAGGATATCAGTACAATTGCTAAAAAGTTTGGAATGACTCAGAACAATGTATCAGTGACGCTTAGTAGATTAAGAGGAAAGCTACAGAGCACATTAGTAAGGGAGGGATATTTAGCATCATGAGAAGTAGAGATTTGTATTTAAGTATGGTTGGGATTGACGATACAGTATTAGCAAAAGCATATAGATATTCAGAGGGAAAAAAGGTTGTAATATTTCATAAGAGATTATCATTTGTTGCATGTATTTGTTTTGCTCTTCTAGCAACAGCCACAGCTGCAGCAGCTATACATCATTTCTGGGGAAGAGGAATGAGTGGTGCTCTAAAATCTTCTGATGTGCAGCAGCAGACTTTAACTGAACAGGGACAGGCTATCGTATATCCTGAGCTTACTGATTATTCTTCATATCAAGTGACAGATCAGGGAATCACTATAGCTCCCGACACAGTAGTTGCCGATGATAAATTTGCATATGTATCATTTAAAGTTTCAGGATTTAGCATTTCTGATAAAGAAGAGCCAGGGGTAGATGTAGATTATTATTTAGGTGATGAGAAAGATTCAGAGTCTTCATGGGTAAATGGAAGCAGCTACTTCTATGATGGAATTATAATTGATGATAATGGCATGGGTGTTTATGAGGATGGATCGCCACTTGAGCAGGATGGATTTATTGGTCATTACTTGGATGAGAATGGAGATTTGGAATACGTAATCCAAATTCAGGCGGTAGATGGATTAAATACAATACCAGGAAATACCCTACATGTGGAATTTTCTTCACTTGGAATATATCCTGGTAAAGCCGAGTATGAGGCGCAAGTAAAAGGTAATTGGAGCTTTGAATTACAGCTTCCAACCACTAGCAACGCCCAGACAATAACAGTAAATAAAGATGTACCTGAAAGCAATTTTACAATCACAACTATAGATATATCACCTGTATCAATAACAGTGAACTATAAGGTTAATGGAAAGGTAGAGGCTAGTGAGGACGGCACCGGAATACCTGAATTTACAGGTTTTGTTATGAAAGATGGTACTAGACTTCCTTATGTTGGAAACGGAGGCTCTAGTGGATTTACAGATGATACTGAGGAATATGCAGTATGTGCAAGTTGTTTTGATAGAGTTATTGATATTTCAGAAATAAAATCCTTACTACTATGGCCAACAGATTGTGGTGGAGTTGATAAAGTTGAGGTAGAAATACAGTAAAATCATAAATAAAGATATTAAAATGAGACATTCATGGAAGAATGTCTCATTTTTTATAAAAAAAACACAAAATATATACAGTATCCATATATAATAATGTTGTTCGCAATATAAAAATAATTTGGGAAATAAATATATATATTGAAAGGAGTATTATATGGAAAAGTCTACTAAGGCAGGATTTAATCTTCATTCGATTTACGTGAAGATTCTCACATTGATAATAATCAGTGTTATTGCATTTTTTGTTCTCAATATTGCTTATATCATTCCAAGAGCAAAGGCTACTATCCAGAAAGTCAACGAAAATAATATGCAGGATTTGGCCACTCTATGCTCGGAAATTGTAGAGCAGGAAATTGCAGCAAAGGGACTTGAAGGAGTAGATTATGAAGTGCTTAAACCTATTTTTGAAGGTAGAGGCTTAAATGGTATAGATTCTAGCTCTATTTATGTTGTAGATCAGGATGGCATTTTCTTGTATCACAAGAAGGAAGATAAAATCGGAACAGAGGTATTTAATGAGGATGTGAAAAATATACTGGCACAAATACCAACCGGTTCGTATGTACCAAGTGGTATTATTCATTATGTAGATGAGAATGGCGTTGCTAAATATAGTTCATATCAGGTAATAGAGTCAGCTGGCTGGGTGACAGTTTGCGTGGCAAATGAGTCAGAGATTATGGCAGAGATTAACCAGATTAGAAATCTTGGAATTCTCTTATCATGTATAGTTGGTGTGGTTGTGCTTATTATAGGTATTACTGCTGCCAAAGGCATAACTGGGCCAATCAAGATTATTACAAATGTTATTGGTAGTGTTTCAAGGCTTGATTTCTCTTCAAGTGATGAGTTGGAAGTTATTGAGCATAAGAAGGATGAAACTGGAACTATGGCTAGAGCTGTAGGAGAGATGGAAGAGAGTCTTCGAAATATAGTTGAGCGTATTGCCAATACTTCTGTTGATTTGGAAGGACATGCTCTTAGACTTAAGGATATTACCGCTGAAATCGATTCTGCTAATGCAGACAATTCAGCCACATCTGAGGAGCTTGCAGCTAGTATGCAGGAAACAAGTGCTACCACAGACGTAATCAGTGAAAGAACAGTTGTAATCAAAGAGAATGCTGATGCTATTGCTGATGAAGTTAGGGTCGGTGCAGACAATGCAAAAGAGACCAGAAAGAAAGCAAGTGCAGTCTATGATGAAACTGTTGCAGCCAAGGAAAAGACTGAAAGAATGTACGAAGAGATTAATGCACAGGGACAGGAAGCACTTGAAAAGTCAAAAGCTGTTGAGAAGGTTAATTCTCTTGCAGCGGCAATTCAGGATATTGCCAGCCAGACAAATCTGCTTGCTTTAAATGCATCAATTGAAGCAGCTCGTGCAGGCGAGGCAGGAAAAGGCTTTGCAGTTGTAGCTACAGAAATCGGTGGACTTGCAACTCAGTCTAGCGATACAGTTGCTGGTATTATGGAAATCGTATCTGAGGTTCAGAATTCTGTAGACTTAATGAATGAGTGTCTTACAAGAACACTTGGATATATAGAAAAAGATGTTGCAAACGATTATGATAGCTTCCTTAAGATGGCAGATAACTACAAGCTTGATGCAGAGAATTTCTCAGATGTATTAGGCGATATATCAGAAAAGATTGGAGAACTTCAGGAGTCTACCACAGCAATTTCTATTTCAGTTGATGAGATTTCTAAGACTGTAGGTGAGGCGGCAGAAGCGGTAACAACAGTGGCAGAAAAAGCAACTGATGTAGCAATGCTTTCTGACGGTGTTGTAAAGGTTGTAGGCGAGACAGAAGAAAACTCTAACGAGCTTAGAGATATTAAAGATTCATTTACAATTTAATGAAGATAATAATAAAACCAATCCCTGCAATGGGGATTGGTTTTTATTTTAGCTAAATAGTGCTTTTAGTTTTTGGAAAAAGCTCTTTTTACGTTTCTTATAGGTAAATTCCAGTTTGCTGTATTTTGAAAGAGGATCTGCATGGGATTCTAGCTTGGTAAGGAATACCTTAATCCAAACCACATCCTCATCTTTGCCTTGGAAGTCATCAAAACTGCTTTCGGCATTGTCGAGACTGTCGTAGCGAACTTTCATTTTCTGTAAGCGGGCGATTGTAGGATCCCACTCTGGTAAAACATCTCGCACATCGATGACGGCATTTTTCATTTCTTTTACGTATCTGACTACACCGTTTTCCTCGATTTTAAAACGTTTTGCCAACACGGAATCAAAGTACTGGTATTCATCATAAAAGTTTTCATTCACAATTCTGTTTGTATTCATAGTATGTCACCTTTCGTATATTATCTACGTTTATCAGGATAGGCTTCGTAAAAGGCATTTTTATCCTCGTACATGTTTTCATCTGCATATCTCATTGCCAGTCGAAGATTTCCGCTATTTGCATCGTAATAATGTCCTATAGCAAAATTTAACCAATCAGGATCACAGGCCTTTTGTCGTAATAGGGCAAGCTTTTCTAAAAATTTCCTTTCTGTGCTATTAAGGGATATGATGGCGAATTCGTCACCGCCTGCTCGATATATTTGATCACCTATAAAAACTTCCTTAAGCACCTTGGCAGCATCCTTTAATAATTCATCCCCTGAATTGTGTCCGCCATGGTCGTTTATTGTTTTTAAACCATTTAGATCACAGAAGGCCACTGCAAATGGTTTGGGATCCAGCTTCAGCTTAAGGGAAAGCTCATCCACATTGACGTTCATGCAGTTTCTGTTTAAAACACCTGTAAGCACATCTACGTTGCTGAGATATTCCAGCTTTTCTAGAATCATGTGATTGGCAACTTCGGCTGTCAGGAAAAATGAAATGAGCTCCAAAGTTTCTTTGATTCTAGTCATTTCTGAAGTGTCAAAATTTGATATATAAAGATAGCCTATTATATTTCCATGATGAATAAATGGCATAAGGCAAAGAGCCTGACCGCCTGCATCTTTATATGTTTTTAGCCAGGCAGGAGCTTTCGCTTCGTAGAGGTTCATATCTTGCTCGTTTTGAATAATTATATTGTTGGTTTCTGAAAGAAGAGTTTGCCAACAACCAACTATATCAAATGGGAAATGGGAAAAGATTTCCTTGATACAGTAAGCGTTGTCTCTTACAGATTCGCTTATGATTTCAAAATTCTTTTGGTCGTAATCTACAGTCAGAATACAAGCAGACTCTGAATCCACATATTCTCTCAAGTCCTTTGTAATTATGTCCATGCTTGTTGAGAATGCATTTTCATTTCTCATTTCCAGGCAAGCTTTAATTACAAAGCTGGAAATATCAGGTGATACAGCACTGAATTTTCCAGTATCCATTTCCTTATTAAGAGTGTACATGAACTGGCAATAGGCAACATTTTCTCCGTGCGCACAGTTCACAGGAAACAAAATGTCCTCAGTCCAGTAGCCATAAATTTTAGTAGTATCTACATATGTGTGAATATGCTCATTTCCCCAGGCAGCTCTAAAGCATATGTCTTCGAATTTTGGTTCCTTAGGAAGATGAGCAGTATACAATTGTCCTTCAATTACCTCGTCAAAATTTTCAAAGGTAGTTTTAGTATTACCTTCCTGCTCCATAAACATGTCGTAGTAGCTTCTTTTGAAGATATCGTTTATGGCGTAAAAACGAATATCACCACAGGTGCCATCAGATTTTTTCTCTACGGACATGATTGTGCATGGAAGAGAAGATAAATTTGCTGTTTGTTTTAGTAGTGAATATAAATTGTTACCCATATCTTACCTATAGAAATAACATTGTATAAGGATTATTACTTATTCTATTTAATATTTGTGCCTACTTTGTGAAAATTGTGGTATTTTTTGAAATGATTTTATGTTGAAAAGACTAGAGTTTTATTTTATTCTATCCCATAATAGATTTATCTACTAAATTGATAGGAGATATATTAAAATGGACGATAGACTTAAAAAACAATTAGATTTTGCATTAGAAATAGATAAAGAGAAGAACATATTTAGACAAACTCATTTGTCGGGCAATGGCAGAAATGAAAATGATGCTGAGCACGCCTGGCATATGGCCATTATGGCGTATCTTCTTAGAGAATATTCAAATGAACCAGTTGATATAGGCAAAGTAATGCTGATGTGCTTGATTCACGATATTGTGGAGATTGATGCAGGTGATACCTATGCCTATGATGAGGAAAATAAAAAGACACAAGCTGCCAGAGAGGAAGCCGCTAAGAATCGTATATTCGGAATGCTTCCAGAGGATCAGGCAAAGGAATTGATGTCTCTTTTTGAAGAATTCGAAGCCTATGAAACAGCAGAGGCCAAGTTTGCTCGTGCAATGGATAATGTACAGCCACTAATGCTCAATAATAGCAATGGTGGAGAAGATTGGCGCAAGCATGGAGTCACTTCTACACAGGTACATGGCAGACAGGACAAGACAGCTTTAGGTTCGAAAAAGCTTTTCGAAGTGGTTGATGCAATTATTAGCGACAATGTAAGTCGAGGAAATATTAAAGACGAATAGTTTTTGGAGGAAAAATGAAAGCACTTATAGCAATGAGTGGCGGAGTAGATAGTAGTGTCGCTGCTTTAATGATGAAGGAAAAAGGATATGAATGCATTGGATGTACAATGAAGCTGTATGCCAATGAGGATATAGGGGTGTGTGGCTCACATACTTGCTGTTCCCTTGATGATGTGGAGGATGCAAAATCCGTAGCACGTAGATTAGGCATGCCACATCATACCTTCAATTTCCAGGATAAATTCAGAGAAACTGTAATAGATGATTTTATCTATTGCTATGAAAATGGTATGACACCTAATCCTTGTATTGAATGTAACAAGCATATGAAGTTTGATGAGCTTTATAGAAGGGCTGAGATTCTTGGCTGTGAGAAAATAGTTACAGGACACTATGCAAGAATAAGAAAGACTGATAATGGTTATCAGCTTCTTAAGGGACTGGATTCAAACAAGGATCAGAGCTATGTATTATATGCAATGACTCAAAATGAATTAGCACACACTGAATTCCCATTAGGTGAGATTTCTAAGGATGAGGTTAGAAAGATTGCAGAGAGTCATGATTTTATAAATGCAAACAAGCCTGACAGTCAGGATATTTGCTTTGTACCAGATGGCGATTATGTTTCAGCCTTGAAGAGATTTACAGGTAAGAAATATGCACCAGGTGATTTTGTGGACCAGGATGGCAATGTTATGGGTACACACAAGGGTATTGTTGGATACACAATAGGACAGCGTAAGGGGCTTGGTATTTCGGCAGAGCATCCTCTTTATGTAACAGCTCTTGATGTAAAGAACAATCGAGTAATCCTTGGTAAAAACGAAGATTTATTTACAACAACCACTATTGTTAAGAACATCAACTGGATTGATCCAACAGACGACAGACCTACATTTAAATGCAAGGCCAAGGTTCGCTATCGTATGACTGAGCAGCCATGCACAGTTGAGCGTATTGATGCAACTTCAGCAAAGGTTGTTTTTGATGAGCCACAGCGAGCAATTACTCCAGGTCAGGCAGCTGTTTTCTATGATGGCGATGTAGTACTTGGTGGTGGAACAATTTTAAGAGACTAGAGTTAAGCGGGTTTTTAAGAGGAGAAATAATGACTAGAGCGGATTTTAGAGAGTTACTTGAAAAGAGAATTGTATTTATTGATGGGGCTACAGGTACTGAGCTTCAAAAAAGGGGAATGCCTGCAGGAGTATGTCCAGAAAAATGGATTATTGATAATCCTTGGGCTATTCAGGAATTGCAAAAGGCTTATTTTGATGCAGGTTCAGATATTGTGTTGGCACCTACTTTCACAGCCTCTAGAATCAAGCTAGCAGAATATGGGTTAGAGGACAAGCTTGTGGAGATGAACAGGCAGCTTGTCCGTCTCTCAAGGGAGGTTGCAGGGGATAAAGGCCTTGTTGCAGCAGATATTTCTATGACAGGTAAGCAGCTATATCCTCTTGGAGATCTTATGTTTGAGGATTTAGTAGACTGCTATAAGGAACAGGTGGAAGCTATTCTTCAGGAAGGTGTAGATCTTTTCGTAGTTGAAACTATGATGAGCCTTCAGGAGTGTCGTGCAGCAGTTCTTGCTATCAAGGAATCATGTGATTTACCAATCATTGTTTCTCTTACATTTAATCCAGATGGAAAGACACTGTATGGAACATCACCAGATACAGCCATGATTGTTCTTCAGTCAATGGGTGTAGATTGTGTGGGAATGAATTGCAGCACTGGCCCTGATGCTATTCTAGAGCTTGTTCAGCAGATGGCGGCAGTTGCAAACATCCCTATTATTGTAAAGCCAAACGCTGGCTTACCTGAGCTTGAGGATGGCAAGACTGTTTACAAGATGAGCCCTGATGCTTTTGCAGATGCTTGCGAAAAGCTTTATGAAGCAGGAGCATGGCTCTTTGGTGGATGTTGCGGTTCTACACCGGAGCACATATCAGCTCTGGTTTCTCGTTTGAAGGATAAAAAACAGCATCAGATTGAAAAGAAGCCTATGAGGGTTGTTACTTCTGAGCGCATGAATACCTGGATTGATTTAGACGGACCATTTATGGTTATCGGTGAAAGAATCAATCCTACAGGCAAAAAGAAATTCCAGGCTAGCCTACTTTCAGGCTCTCTATCCATGGTTGTGGATTTTGCAAGAGAGCAGGAAGAAAAGGGAGCCAACATTCTCGACGTAAATATGGGTATGAATGGCATCGATGAGAAGCAGATGATGCTTGATAGTATTTATGAGGTAACATCAGCAGTTGATTTACCTTTATGTTTGGATACCAGCCATGTGGATGTTATGGAGGCTGCGCTTCGCATATATCCAGGACGTGCTCTCATTAACTCTATATCTGCTGAAAAAGAAAAGATGGAGCCAATGCTCAAGCTTGCAAAGAAATATGGAGCTATGTTTATCACACTTCCATTGTCGGGAGCGGGACTTCCAAAGGATATGGAAGAAAAGAAAGAGCATATTGCCACTGTTCTTAATGCAGCAGAAGCTATTGGACTAGATAGGGATGCAGCAGTGGTAGATGTGCTGGTTCAGACAGTTGGTGCTGAAGGTACAGCAGGATTACAGTGCTTTGAAACCATAGAATACTGCAAGAATGAGTTGGGACTTCCTACAGTATGCGGTTTGTCCAACATATCATTTGGAATGCCTAATAGACAGTTTGTAAACGCCACATATCTTACCATAGCTGTCAGCAAAGGCCTTACTATGGCTATTGCAAATCCAAGCCAGGATATGCTTATGTATCAGGCTGCAGCAGCAG
Source organism: Pseudobutyrivibrio sp. JW11 (assembly GCF_900115355.1). Lineage (NCBI taxonomy): Bacteria > Bacillati > Bacillota > Clostridia > Lachnospirales > Lachnospiraceae > Pseudobutyrivibrio > Pseudobutyrivibrio sp. JW11. The sequence continues at coordinate 26,172 of NZ_FOWB01000019.1, forward strand.
ATACACTTATGAACAAGCCTGGGGCGTTGGAAAAATATGCATCACTGCCAGTGTTATCAATGACAGCGGGAGGAGCCACTAGTGGTAGCGCAGCTGGGGCAAAGCCGGAAACCAGCACTACATCTTCAGAAAGTCCAGTGGCTGAGTGTGTTATAAAAGGAAAAAAGGACCAGATAGTTTCTGAAATACAAAAGCTTTTAGATGCTGGAATGGAGCCACAGGAAATCATCGAAAATCACCTTATTAAGGGAATAAACGTAGTAGGTGATTTATATGATAAAAAGAAGTATTTCTTGCCACAACTAATAGCGGGAGCAAATGCGATGGAAGTGGGAATGAAGCACATAGAACCACTTCTTGCCAGCGATTCTACTGAAGCAAAGGCGACGGTTGTTATTGCCACAGTAGAGGGTGATATTCACGATATTGGAAAGAACTTGGTAGCCCTTATGCTTAAAAACTACGGCTTCAACGTAATTGATTTAGGCAAGGATGTGCCAGCAGCCACAATCATTGATAAGGCAGTAGAGGTTGATGCAGATATAATTGGTCTGTCTGCCCTTATGACCACCACAATGATGCGAATGGACGATGTGGTTAAGCTCGCTAAGGAAAAGGGCTGTAGAGCTAAGATTATTATTGGTGGAGCATGTATAAACGAATCCTTCAAGGATGAGATTAGCGCAGATGGATATTCGGCTGATGCAGCAGAATGTGTAAAATTGGTTCAAAATATTATGGAGAAATGGGCATAGATTTTTTAACTAAAATCTAGTAATGTATTATTAGTGATATGTGAAAATCAAAGTGAGGGAGTTTGACTATGACAAAAGAAGAATTAGCTGAGAAGCTTCAGGGATGTCACTATGGTCTTTCAGATGTAGAGGAATCTCTTATTGAAGAGGCAAGAGTGAATGGCCTTGTTATTGGCTATGGCAGTTTAAATACTGTTATCCAGTTTGAGGGTGCTACATACGAAGAGGGTGATGATCTCTCTGAAGAAAACGAGATGATGTATGTGGACTATGAAAGCCCAAATACAATCAAGGCATTTTGGAAGGGCCTTTGCAAGGGAGAAAAGGGTGGAAATCCAGATTACTCTTGGAGCTACGAAACATCTTTCCCAGTAGCACATTTCAGAATGATTGGCCGCCGCACAAGAATCAACGACGAAAAGTATTGTGAAGGAATCGTTTTTGAATTAAAAGATCTCCAGGCAAAACATATTGATTTGGAAGGTACAATGTCATATTTCTAAAACAAAAGCAGACTTTTAGGTCTGCTTTTCTTATTTTATGGATGTACATATTTCAGGTAATTCCTCTAAATAGTAAAAATATTGCGAAAATTAATAATTATGTTGACATTGGGGACTTGTTTTGTTATCTTTATGAAGTCGCTTGAAGCGGTAAACGCTAATAGCTCTGGGATCTTAGCTCAGCTGGGAGAGCATCTGCCTTACAAGCAGAGGGTCACAGGTTCGAGCCCTGTAGGTCCCATTTAATTTAATAAATATGGCGAGATAGCTCAGTTGGCTAGAGCACGCGGTTCATACCCGCGGTGTCGAGGGTTCGAATCCCCCTCTCGCTACGAAAAAGGAAGCACAGACTAATGTCTGTGCTTTTTCTTTTTCGTAGCGAGAGGGGGATTCTATATTCAATCAAACTGCAGGCGAGAATCGAATCCCCTCTATATCCATGTTCGACTTCCGAAACTCACTGAGTTATAATTGTTGCAAAAGCAAAAACTAGGGGGACAAGACATGAGAAAAAGATTATTTGTATTTACGTTGTGCGTTACAATTGCGGCCAGCATGATTGCCTGTGGAAAAGATAATGTTTCAGGAGAGGTTGAGCCAGAAGAGTTGGCTGATGCCCTTGATGAGAGTAAATCTGAAAGTGAAGCAACTGAAAATAAAGATGACTCTGCAAACTCAGAATCTGAAAATCTTCCAACTATAGAGGTAGTAGAGGGATACAATTACTCCGATGAATACAATGCAGCCTTTGAGCTTGATGATAGAGTAGGTGCTAATTATAGGGCATCAGGTGCCTCAGAGGTAAGTGAGTTTGCATCCTGGAAAGAGGGCTATAAGGCTTTAGTAGAGGATTTGAGTAGCGAGGATAGCGTTAGTTTTTCTCTGATTTATGTAGATTCTGATGATGTTCCAGAGCTTATTTACAAAGTTGATGATTCAGATATAGTAATAGCCACATTTACTGGCTCTACAGTAAACCTACTGAGTGGACAGATTGATTCTGTTTCATATGTGGAAGGCGACAATGTGTTATTAGCTACAGAGCATGTGGATGCAAATACATACAACAGTGTGGTGGCAATCAAGGATGGTTATTGGATTAATATTGCTTATTGTACTCAGGGACCACTTGATCCATGGGCAGAGGATAGCTTTGATGAAAACGGAAATGCGATAATTTCTTATTGGGAGATAAATGGAGAGGAATTGGCCAGCCAGGATGAATATGATGAGCTGTTTGGTAAATACTATGATTCCTCATTTGGCAAAGAAATTACTGAGTTTAATGCAGATGCCTCCCAAATACTAGAACAGATTGAGGCACTTTAATGTTAAAAGATAAAGATATAAGGGAGCCACTATTCGAGTTTTTAGAGGAATCCTACGGTAAAACACGAATCATCGAGGAAAAGATGATGGGAAGATCAAGGGCAGATGTGATTATGATAATTACCGATGCTCTTGTAGGAATAGAAATAAAATCTGATGCGGACACCTATACAAGGCTTGAAGGTCAGATAAAAGACTATGATAAATACTTCGATTACAACATAGTGGTAGTTGGCTCAAGTCATGCAATGCATGTGGAGGAGCATGTTCCAGATTATTGGGGGATTATTACAGTTGATGAAGTAGATGAAAAGCCTGATTTCTATTTTTTGAGAAAGCCTGAATACAATAAAAAGGTAAAGCTTAATAGAAAGCTGGAATTGCTATGGAGGCCTGAATTAGGAATCCTTTTACAAAGACTGGGAATGCCAGAATACAAGACGTTGAGTAAACCGGCTGTTCGCAAAAAGATTATAGAGTCGAAAAAGGTCGACCCTGCAGATGTTAGTCATGAGATTAGTGAGCTCTTATTTGAAAGAGATTATGAAAAGCTGTTGGCTGAGATTGCAGCCTTTAGAAAAGCACATTCTCCAAAAAGAAGAGGTCCTAAGAAAAGGACCTCTATCAAAAGAACTAGGCGTGCTGGTAAATAGGAAATTTCAATTCAATAGTGAATGTATCCAAGGTGGTTTTAGTTACGCTAGAACCACCTTGTCTTTTCATTAGGCTATTGATACTGATAAGACCGATTTTGGCACTTTCATTTTTTCTTGGAACTGAACGAATTTTGTTGGAGAGTGAAAGTATAGCAAATTCCTTGTCACACTTTAGTCCAACATGAACAGGTTCAGTTTCATCAGCATATTTATCTATGTTCGTAAATACGTTGTTGAATACTCTTAAGATATCATCCGTATTTACGTTAATCTTAAAGGCTTCAGTTGGTTCACCATACTCAAAGGTGAAACCTTGCTCTATTAGTGGAAGTGATAATTCGCTTATTATTTGCATCAGGAAATCAATTCCATCATAGCAGGAGAGTGTTTCCTTTGAACGCTCAGGATGAGGATCAAATGCAAGGAAGTACTCGAAAAGCCTATCTGACATTTCTTTAATCTGAAAGCAAGTATCCAATGCGGTATTTACATACTTATCCATTTCTTCTTCTGAATGATAATGGTGTTCTTTTAATATTTCCAAATAGCCCATCTGTGTGGTAAGAGGAGTCCGCAAGTCGTGAGATAGTGCTGTGACAAGGCTGTTGTTAGCCTGTATTGCTTTCTTTTCATTTTCTATTTGGTTTGCAACAGCTATACTCATTGAATTAATGTTGTCTGCAACATTTGATATCTCATCGTTTCCTCTAACGGGAATACGATAGCTTAAATCTCCACCGGCAAGGATTTCAATACCAGAAGTAACCTCATTAATATATTTGATTTTCTTACGTACCAGTATAGTAATCATAATAATTATTATTAATGCACTTACTACGATATTTGCAAACTGGATTTTTGAATATAAGTCGTATTTGAAGTCTTCAAATACATGCATCTGACAGTCACCATCAATCAGCGTAATTGTATAGTCGTATACATAAGGATTATATTCATATGATTCCTCTATTAGCTCAGCATCAGCTTCTGATATATCTGATGCTGAATCATAGGAATAGTCCACGTAGAAATTGTAAATGATCACACCATCACGCTCTAAATAAAAGTACATAAGTGGGTGGGATTGCGACCATTTATAAATCAATGTTTTATCTTCGCTAGATACTTGGTTTTCATCAATATATTCCTGAAAATCTGCGATTGACGATTCTAATTTGCTAGGAATGTAGACATCATCTGCCCACTTTGAATAATAAATTAGGTCGTTGGCATGCTGTAGTAAAAAGAATGATATTCCACCAATCACCAAGGAAACAACTATGGATAGCCATAGTTCAAGATATAAGGATTTAGAAAAGACCTTCTTTAATTTTTTCATTGTAGTTTATATCCCTTTCCCCATACTGTAAGAAGATGAACAGGATTTGATGGATCATCCTCGATTTTGGTGCGAAGATTTCTGATATGAACCATGATAGTAGCATTTGAACTGTAGAAGTATGGCTCATTCCATATAGTTTCGTATATAAGCTGGGCTGGGAAAACACGCCCCGGGCTTTCTATTAAAAGCTTGAAAATCTGGTATTCCAACTCAGACAAATCAATAGATGTTTCCTGTCCATCTGGGCTGATAACAAAGACTTCATTTCTGTCCTTTGCCACTTTAAAAATGTTATAAGTGTAGTAGTTGTCTGAGACAGCTTCCTTTTTGCCCTGATATACATAGTAGCGACGGAGCATGGATTTTACACGGGCAGTAAGCTCACTATGTGAAAAAGGTTTGGCAAGATAATCATCGGCCCCTATAAGAAGGCCAAGAGACTTATCAGAGTCAGTTCCTTTTGCTGTAAGAAAGAGTACTGGCATTTGATATGTTTCTCGAATTTTCTTGCACACATCCAGACCAGAAATGCCTGGCATCATAATATCAAGGATGATTAAATCGATAGAGTCGTCCACCATAGTAAGTGCAGTCTCTCCATCGGAAGCTTCAAGAATCTGATAGCCTTCACTTTCTAATAATATATGTAGAATATTTCTTATTTCCTCGTTGTCATCAACAACCAGTATCTTTTGATTTCCCATATTCACTCCTATAAAAAGATAGCTTTATCTGTTTGTATAGTAACACAAAAGCTGTGAATAAATAGTAAAAAGTCATATCTTTAGATTTCTTTAGATTTACTTAAGGTATTTCTTAAGAATCAAATGGCACAATAGCATCTGTTGATAGAAATCACATGGAGGGAAAAGAATTGAAACTAAAAGAGATACTTAATAAAAAGGTTGTAACTTGCATGATAATTGCAGCTCTTGTTATTTCATCTGTTGCAGGTGTGGCCGGATTTAAATATGTAAAGGCTAAGGAAAATGAAGCTGACAGCGAAGCTATTACGATTGAAGTGACAAAGCAGAATATTGAGAAGACACTTAGCGCTACAGGAACAATTATTTCTGCAGAGGAAAGCGGACAGTTTGCTACAACTACAAGCTCATATCCCGTAGAGGAAGTATATGTAAAGGTAGGAGATGTAGTAAAAAAAGGCGATCCTCTTTACAAGCTTGATATGACAACTATGGAACAGACACTTTCATATCAGCAGCAGGCTCTTAACATTCAGAATCAGCAAAATGAAATTGCACAGCAGAATGCAAATCAAGCTCTTACAGATGCACAGCGTAACGGGGCAACTCAGATAAATGATTCAAATAGAAATCTTGAATCTGCACAGCAGGACCAGAACACTGCAAACAGAAATAAAAAGAACGCAGATAATAACCTTACAACTGCAAGCAACAGTGAAAATGAAGCAGAGAGAGCTAAGGATTCAGCCAGTGCAACACTTGCAGCTGCACAGAAGAAGGTTGATGACTTAAATGCAAAGATTACTGATTTAGAGACTCAGATTGCCAGTGCAGAAGATCCTACAGAATTAAACAATCAGCTTACTCAGGCAAAGACAGATTTAGAGACAGCGAAAACAGAGCTTGCTACAGCTCAAAGTGATTATGACAGCAAAAAGAGTGCATATGATAGTGCAGTGTCAGCTACAGAGTCGGCAAGACAGTCAGTTCAGTCTGCATCAGATTCTGTCAACTCTGCAAATCGTTCTGTAGAATCTGCTCAGTCTAGCTTAAATAACACAACAGAGTCTGCTAACTCAAATGTATATACACAGGCACAGGCTGCTAAATCCAATGAGCTTAGTGCACAGTCAAATACTTTATCGGCAAAGCAGGAGATTGAAAAATCCCAAGAAGAGCTTTCAAAGGCAACAGTATATGCATCACAGGATGGAACAGTTACTAATGTAAATATAGTAAAGGGCCAGACATACAGTGGAACAGATGCAGTTGTAATAGATAATGTTACAAGCTTAAAGGCAACAGCTGATATTGATGAGGCACAGATTCCAAGCATCCAGGTGGGACAGAAGGTACAGATTAAAACAGATGCTACTGGAGATGAGGTATTAAACGGTACAGTTGTGTTTGTTTCACCTACAGCTACAAAGAACAGCACTAAAACTACAGATGCAACATCTACTACAGCTTCTGTATCAAAGAGCAGAGCTACATACAGAGTAGACGTACAGATAGATGATTCCAATGAAAATCTACGCCTTGGCATGACAGCCAAAATGACATTTATTACTGCATCTTCTGAAAATACAATTGCTGTGCCATCATCAGATATCAAGACTGCAGATGATGGAAGCAAGTATGTGGTGATTCAGACAAAAGACGGAAGCACAAAGAACGTTACAGTGACAACAGGAATTTCAGATGACTTCTATACAGAGATTACAGGTGGCGACCTTAAGGAAGGTGAAATGATAGTTGAGTCTGATATGGATGAAAACAGCGCCGATGCAACATTAGAGTCAATGGGAACTGATGGAGGAATATATTTTGAGTAATGATATTTTATTATCTGCAAAAAATATAAGAAAAAGCTATTATATTGGAACTCCAAATGAGCTGGAGATTTTGCATGGAATAGATTTGGATATTCACAAAGGAGAGTTCGTTTCCATTGTTGGCCAATCAGGTTCTGGTAAAAGTACTCTGATGAATATTCTAGGTATTTTGGATAGACAGACTTCGGGAGAATATATTCTTGATGGGATTGATATTTCAAAGGCCCCTAATAAGGCATTATCAGCTCTTAGAAACAAGCATATAGGATTTGTTTTTCAGACATACAATCTAATAGCTAGAACAGATGCTATTGCAAATGTGGAAATGCCAATGCTATATGCAGGTGTTCCAGAAAAGCAACGCAGAAAAAGAGCTATTGAGCTTTTGAAAATGGTAGGAATGGAAGAACGTATGCACCATACTCCTGACGAGCTATCAGGTGGACAGAAGCAGCGTGTAGCTATAGCAAGAGCTATGGCGAATGACCCTGATATTATTCTGGCAGATGAGCCAACAGGTGCTCTCGATTCGGGAACAGGTAGACTGGTAATGGATATATTCCACGAGCTTCATGAAAAACAGGGAAAGACCATTGTGCTCATTACTCATTCAAATGAACTTGCAGCAGAGACTCCGAGAATTGTAACTATTAGCGACGGAAATATTATTGCTGAAAAAAAGATGGCCTAAGTGGCTTGAAAGGAATAGATATGATTAAAGAAAATTGTAAGCTTGCTTTGCTTAGTATAAAAGCTAACAAAATGAGAGCTTTTCTTACAATGCTTGGTATTATCATTGGTGTTGCAGCAGTTATTGCTATTATGACAGTGGGCAATTCGATGACAAAGGGCGTACAAAAGCAGCTGGAAAGCTATGGTGTTCAAAACATTACCATATACGTTAATCCAATTGATTATAACCAGGAGCTTTCAGAGGCAGATTATCAAACTATGAAAATCACTCCGGAAACACTTCATAAACTTGCCAATCAGTTTAAGGGCAAGATAAGTGCAATCTCTGTTGAGGCTAGTGCAGGCTCGGGGACAGTCATCAAGGATGCAAACAAAGCCAATGTAGATATTACAGGAGTCAGTGCTGGTTATTTTAAAGCTAATAACATAAAGCTTAAAGGCGGCAATCTATTTAACGAGTTTGCATATGAGCAGGGAAAGAATACTGCTATTGTGGCGGACAAATTTGCAGAGCAGCTTTTTGGAGCTAATTATTCATTAGATGATGTGCTTGGAAAAGAGTTCGAAGTCAATATTAATGATGAATACATGAATATTACAGTAATAGGAGTGTATGAGTATCAGCAGTCAGGCAGTATGATGCGTGGTAGCAATAAAAATATCAGCACCAATGTATATATTCCACTTAAGACTGCATGGAATTATTCTCATGACGAAACTATCTTTGATGCCACGGTGGTTGCAGCAGAAGGTCAGGACGCGGTAGCTTTATCTACAGAGATTAAAACATATTTGACAGATGTTATGGCAAACACATTAGGTGATAAGTTTTATGTGGATGCATATAGCAATCAAACTATGATTCAAGAGAATACAAAAACTATGAATCAGATGACGCTTGCTATTTCAATGATTGCAGCAATTGCCCTTATTGTAGGTGGTATTGGTGTAATGAATATTATGACAGTTTCAATCACTGAGCGAACCAAAGAAATCGGTACAAGAAAAGCTTTAGGTGCCCCTGATGGAATGATAATGCTTCAGTTTATAAGCGAAGCTATTATTATTTGTCTGATAGGTGGCTTGATTGGAATAGTGGTAGGATTATTACTTGGAAATATAGCTGCTCACTTTATGGGTTATACACCTGAGGTTTCAATTGCAAGTATATACATGTCGGTAGGATTCTCTATGGCCATAGGCGTATTCTTTGGATACTCACCAGCAAAGCATGCAGCAAACATGAATCCGATTGATGCATTAAGATACGAATAAAATGAATATTATGCATATTATTAATAGCTTCGATGAATATCGAGGCTATTTTTTTATATATTTATTTAATTTACTCTTTATTTTTTATAATTATGTGGTATTATGTCTTAGTATAAAAATACATTATTAAAGAATAATTATACGAAAGAGAGACGGATTATATGAAAAAGAAAGCTACAATTCTTGCATGTATGCTTGCAGCACTTTTCATTGGCTGTGGAAGTGCTGACAACACAAAAACTATTTCATCTATCGATGATTTAGAAGGATCAAAAATCGGTGTTCAACTTGGAACAACTGGTGACATTTATGCCAGTGATTACGAAGGAGACGAGGCTGGAACAGAAGTTGAGCGTTACAATAAAATCACTGATGCTGTTCAGGCTTTAAAGCAGGGAAAGATTGATTGCGTTATTGCTGATGAGCAGCCTGCAATTGCAAGTGTTGAAAACGAAGGTTCACTTGTTATTTTAGATGAGCCATTCAAATTGGAAGAATATGCAATCTGTATTGCAAAGGATAATGAAGAGCTTTTAGAGCAGGTTAACGGTGCTATTGCTGAGCTTCAGGAAGAGGGCACATTGGATGAAATCATTTCTAACTACATTGGAGATGATACAAAAGGCAAGTTCCCATATGAGTCACCTGAAGGAGTTACATATGACAATGGCACAATCGTAGTTGCAACTAATGCTACTTTTAAGCCATATGAATACTATGAGGGTGGCGAAGTAGTTGGTATTGATATGGATATTATGCATGCCATTGGTGATAAGCTTGGTATGAGCATCGAAATCGAAGATATGGAGTTCGATTCAATTATCAATGCAGTTAGCTCTCATAAGGCTGATGTTGGTATTGCAGGCATGACAATGACAGAAGAGCGTGCGAAATCAATTAATTTCTCTACATCATATATCACATCAAAGCAGGTTATGATTGTTAAGGATGCTACTGCTGCAGATGATGGTCAGACATTTACAGAAAAGCTTTATGCAAACTTTGTAAAGGATGGAAGATATCAATATCTTTTAACAGGTCTTAGAAATACACTTGTGATTGCTCTATGTGCGGTTATCATCGGTGTGCTTATAGGTTTCTTTGTAGCAATTATCCGTGTCTCATATGATAAAACAGGAGCACATGTAATTCTTAACGGAATTTGTAAAGTATATCTTACTATCATTCGTGGAACACCAATGATGGTACAGCTTTTGATTATTTACTATGTTGTATTTAAGTCAGTTAATGTTTCTAAGGTGCTTGTAGCAATCATTGCTTTTGCTATCAACTCAGGAGCATATGTAGCAGAAATCATGCGTGGTGGTATCATGTCCATCGACAATGGTCAGATGGAAGCAGGACGAAGCCTTGGTCTTTCACACAAGCAGACAATGACAGCTATCATCCTTCCACAGGCTATCAAGAATGTACTTCCAGCTTTGGCAAACGAGTTCATTATGCTTATCAAAGAGACATCAATTTGTGGATACATCGGTCTTACAGATTTAACTCGTGGTGGAGATATCATTCGAAGCCAGACATACGAAGCTTTCATTCCACTTGTTGCTGTAGCATTCGTTTACCTTATTATCGTAGAGTTGCTTACAGTGCTTGTTGGTAAATGGGAAAAGAGCTTACGCAAAACAGAAAGAAAGGCTGATTAAGGAGAGATAGCATGAGTGAAGTATTAATTAAAGTAGAAAACTTATCAAAATCATTTGGAAAGAATGAAGTTCTTAAAAATGTAAATATGCAGATTGAAAAGGGTGAAGTAATTGCTATCATCGGACCATCAGGCTGTGGTAAATCTACATTCATTCGTACATTAAATCAGCTTGAGAATCTTACAGACGGAAAGATTTATCTTGATGGCGAGGATATCACCGCAAAGGGAGTAGATATAAATGATGTAAGACGTCGTGTGGGAATGGTGTTCCAGCACTTCAACCTTTTCCCTCATCTTACAATCCAAAAGAACCTTACACTTGCTCCAGTAAAGCTTGGTCTTATGAGCGAGGAAGAGGCAAATAAGAAAGCAGCAGAGCTTCTTGAAAGAGTTGGTCTTGCAGATAAGGCATCTACTTATCCAGATAGTCTTTCAGGTGGACAAAAACAGCGTATTGCAATTGCCCGTACACTTGCTATGAATCCAGAGGTTATTTTGTTTGATGAGCCTACATCTGCACTAGATCCAGAGATGGTTGGTGAGGTTCTCAATCTTATGAAAGAGCTTGCTGATGATGGTATGACAATGGTAGTTGTTACACACGAAATGGGATTTGCAAGAGAAGTGGCAGATAGAGTACTTTTCTTCGACGAAATGGGAATCAAAGAAGAGGGGACTCCAGCAGAAATTTTCGATTCTCCAAAGTCTCAGAGATTACAGGACTTCTTGTCAAAAGTACTTTAGTTTTTAAGATAAATGACTATAATAGTATTGAACATTAAATGATAATGGAGCAATACGATTATGGAATCAACACTTAGACGTACATGGGCCGAGGTTAATCTCGACGCCATCGCATATAATTACAAAAAGATTCGTGAAAAAATAGGCAGTGATGTCAAGTTTCTTGGCGTAGTAAAAGCCGATGCATATGGACATGGAAGTATTCAAGTTAGTCAGCTCCTTGAGGAATTGGGAGCTGATTATCTTGCTGTCAGCAGTGCAGATGAGGCATTAGAGCTACGCGTAAATGGCATCAAGATGCCTATTCTTATTTTGGGGCATACTCCAAAGGAGCAGGTTCCACGTCTTATTGAATATGGAATCACACAGGCCATCACTTGTAAGGCAAAGGCAGATGAGTATAGTGCAGAAGCAGTAAAGGCAGGAGGCGTTTTAAAAGTTCACATCAAAGTGGATACAGGAATGTCTCGTTTAGGATACCTTTGCGACAACGGTTATTTTGATACAGGCGTTAGCGGCATTGTAGAAGCATGCAAGATGCCAGGTCTTGAGGCAGAAGGAATCTTCACTCATTTTGCTGAGGCAGACGAGTTTGGTCAGGCCAATGATGATTACACAAAGCATCAGTTTGAGTTATTCACCAGAGTCATTTCTGCAGTTGAAGAGCAGCTTAATCACAAGTTTAAAATTAGACATTGTGCAAACACAGGTGCAGTTGCTCGTTTTCCAGAAACCTATCTAGACATGGTGCGTCCAGGCCTGCTATTATATGGTTATGGTGAGTTTGCTCATCAGATGGGACTTCGTCCAGCCATGACCATGAAAACAACTGTCAGCACAATCAAGATTTATCCAGAAGGAACTGCTGTCAGCTACGGCGGAATGTTTGTTACAGACAAGCCAACACGTATTGGTGTTTTGCCATATGGTTATGCAGATGGATTTCTTAGAAGTCTTTCTAATAAATGTTCACTTTACACAAAGGAAGGTCCAGCAAAGCTTAGGGGTAAAATTTGCATGGACATGTGTATGATAGATATCACAGATATGCCTACTGTAGATGTAGGAAGTGAAGTTGAAATATTTGGGGAGAAGAACAGTATTGATGACTTAGCTGCTTGTGCAGGTACTATTCCTTACGAATTAACTTGTGCAGTTAGCAAGCGTGTTCCTCGTGTTTATTATCGAAATGGGGAAGTTATTGATCGTGAGTTAATGCTTAGGATGTAGTAATTGAGGATTATATGAGTACTTCTTTCTTAGATAAAGTAGTAAATGCTATTGAAAATCGAGAAATCAAAGCGTATTATCAGCCACAGTATGATGCCAGTACTGGTAGAATTGTTAGTGCAGAAGCACTTGTTAGATGGGTGAAGCCTAATGGCGAAATAATTAGCCCAGACAAATTCATACCGAGACTTGAAAAGACAGATGATATAAATATCTTAGATTGGTATATGGCAGAGGAAGCCTGTCGAACTATCCATGAAATGGGAGATAAGGCAGTTCCAATTGCTGTCAATTTTTCTAGATGGCATGTAAAAGAAAAAGATTTTTACCGCAAGCTGCAAGCCATTCTTACAACATATAAAGTAAAGCCAGAGATGTTTGAGGTTGAAATTACAGAGTCAGCCCTTGCTGTGGAGAATTTAAAATCCATAGAAGAATGGGCTACAAACATCGCAGACACCGGTGTTAAAATCGCTATAGATGATTTCGGTGCAGGCTTTACATCCTTACAGTTTGTAAAGAATATGCCAGTTAGTTTTTTGAAAGTTGATAAAGCATTCTTGGAAGATAATTGTCAGGATGAAAGGGGACGTGGTACCCTTGAAACTGTATTTTTCTTTGCAAGACGTCTCAGTCTAAAAACTATAGCTGAAGGTGTAGAAACCATGGAGCAGCTTAAGTTTTTGCAGAATATGGATTGTGATAGAGTTCAGGGGTATTTATTCTCTAGACCACTCAAAAAAGAGGATTTCCTGGTTCTTGCAATGATAGACAATGCTCCTATGGTTGATGATGATGATTTCCTTAAGAAGCAGGGAACATTCAGTACTCACAGCCTGCTTTTAAGAGCTATGAAGACAGAATATGACATGATAATGTTCGGAAATCTGTATAAGAATAGCTATTATATGATGTATCAGAACCCAGAGATTTTCTTTGATGCGCCTACAGCAGGTGTTATTGATGATATGACTCACAATGCATTAGCAATATGTGTAGGAGAGTCATATAAAGTATATGAGGAAAATCTCACACGACCTGCTCTTTTAAAAGCTTATAATAAAGGAAAAAAAAGGGTAGAGGTTGTTGTAGAGCACAATGTAGCAGGTGTTCCACAAAAGTTTAGAACTATAATTCATCTTATGAAACATCCACACAAGGAAGATGTATTGATGATAGGTTTTTCAAGAAAAGTTGAAGAATAAGAAAGAGGCCTTTTAAAAGGCCTCTTTTTCTTTATCAAATAGAATTCTATATACACCAATTAAACTTGTGATAAGTGAGAAAACATCGAATGCAAATACAACCCAGTTCTTAAGGAAGAAATCATAAGTTCCAAAACAAAGAATACTGCCGATGCATCCAAGCTTTATCATTAAATCCTTTTTAGATCTAAGTGAAAGTGTAATCATAGTAGCTGCGGCAAAAGGAAGCCAATCAATCCATCTGTTTTGAGTAGTTATGAAGGTGAATACTCCCTGAAAGCCAATGAAAAAAATCTGAAGTGGAACAGAAAGATTCCATTTAAGACAGATAAGGTTTCTAAGCAAGCTAACCATGTTTCCTACAACTGCTGCAATACCACCAAGGCAAGCGTAGGATATAGAAAAAAGAACAAACTGTAGGTTCTGTGCCCATAGGATTGTTTTTTTGTGCTTAAGGTATCCGATTAACACCATAAGGATACAAGCCAAAATTGAAAAGATTCGTCCAACTAAAACTAAATTCATTTATTAACTCCTATCAAAAATCATATTTACATATAATAAAACAATCTTATGATTTTTTAAAGTTTTTACCTCTTTAAATCGCTAAAGAATTAAGGTAGAATAGATTAACTAGAAAATGTGACAACATGTAAAAGGAGGAAATATGGGCAAGGTATTTAGATTTCACAAAGATGTAGATACAGATCAGATTATCGCTTCACAGTATCTACTTTTTCCCACAATAGACGAAATGAAAGTGCATACATTTGAGTCCCTAAATGGCGATTTTGCATCTCAGGTTAAGCCTGGTGATTTTGTTGTGGCAGATGAAAACTTTGGTTGTGGTTCATCAAGAGAGCAGGCACCAAGTGTCCTAAAAGCACTAGGTGTGAAAGCTGTTATAGCTAAATCATTCGCTCGTATTTTTTATAGAAACTCTATAAACATTGGCATGCCGGTTATTGTCAGTAAAGAGCTTTATGATGTAGTAAAAGACGGAGATGAAATGGAACTGGATTTGAATGCTGGCATCATCAAAGCAAATGGAAAAGAATATTCTTGTACTAAGCTACCTGAAAAGATGCAGGAAATTTTGGATCAAGGTGGTCTTATAGCATCTTTGGATAAGTCCAGCGGTGTGATGTCAAGTGAAGAAGAATAAAAATTCTTTTATTTTTTGATATATTTCACGAAAAGAAAAAACGACCACCTAAGCCCTGTCGACCATATTTTTAAATGAGCAGGGCGTACTCATCAGCAAGTAGGTGATACTACTATGCTGGACGATATAGACGATTGTCTTTCAGCAGTCGAAAGACTAATCGCACAAGTTTACGGGCAGTTAATGCGAGTGCACGTTTATGTTGGTATCTGTTTACCTCTTTGTATTTGAGGTGATAGAAGTCGTTGTATTCCTTGTCGCATCTTACAAGAGATAATGCAGCTTCACACAGAT